>QKCC01000113.1 GCA_003245835.1 Spirochaetales bacterium
GCTGACTGGGAGGAGCTGCTTCAGCTTCTGCATTCGAGGGGGTTGAGGCTGATAATGGATCTCGTTGTAAACCATACTTCCGATGAGCACGAATGGTTTGTCCAGTCACGATCCTCAAAAGACAATGAATACCGGGATTATTATATATGGCGCGACGGTAAAGGCGGCAGGACACCGAATGACTGGCTTTCCCACTTTTCAGGCAGTGCCTGGGAATATGATTCAAAGACAGATCAGTATTTCCTGCATCTGTTCACGCGCCGTCAGCCTGATCTGAACTGGGAAAATGAAAAGGTCCGTACTGAAGTTTATGCCATGATGAAGTGGTGGCTTGACAAGGGAATTGACGGCTTCCGGATGGACACGGTGAATATGTTCTCGAAGGTTCCCGGCCTGCCGTCCGTAAGCAGCAGGAATGACGGCCGGCTGCACTGGGGCGGTGAATACTTCATGAACGGGCCCCGTATCCATGAGTATATCCACGAAATGTATGCAAACGTGATCAAAGGCAGGGATGTTATGACTGTTGGCGAGTGTCCGGACGTTACGCCTGAGACTGCGCTTGAGTATGTGGCGCCTGAACGGGGCGAACTCGATATGATCTTCCAGTTTGAACATATGAATGTCGACAGGCCGCATGAAAATAAGTGGGACATCCGTCCTTTTGACCTGGTGCTGTTTAAGCAGGTGATTACCAAGTGGCAGACGGGTCTGCACGGTCGTGGCTGGAACAGCAATTACCTGATGAATCATGACCAGCCCCGGTCCGTATCGCGTTTTGGTGATGAAGGCCGTTGGCGTGTAAGGTCTGCCCAAATGCTCCTTACCATGCTGATGACGCTCGAGGGGACCACATTTATTTACCAGGGAGAAGAGATCGGCATGCTGAACGCCGGGTTCGACCGTATAGAGGACTACAGGGATGTAGAAGTGCTTAACCATTACAGGGAAGTTTCGGCAGCAGGCAAAGGTACGGAACAGCTTCTTGAAAGTTACCGCAGGATGTCGCGTGATAATTCCAGGACCCCGATGCAGTGGTCCGCTGAGCCGAATGCCGGTTTCAGTACCGTCGAACCATGGATCAGGCCGGGGATCAGCTGGAAGGAGATCAATGTCGAAAATGATCTTGCATCACCCGATTCCGTTATCAGGTATTTCAGAGGGCTTGCCGCCGTGCGGAAGGAACATCCGGCCCTGGTTTACGGCGATTTCAGACAGCTTGCCCCGGACGATCCTGATTTGTTCATTTATTTGAGGACGCTCGGTAAGGATGCGTATGCTGTTGTTTTGAATTTCAGCGGTAATGAAAGGAAAATATCTGTTCTTCCCGAAAATGCCTGGATGCTTGTCTCCAACTGCAGGACGGATAATGAAGCCGTTCCGGGCATTGTTCTGCCCTACGAAGCAGGTGTCTTCAGGTATGAATTATGAACCTGCTGAAATCTTTCCCGCCCGAACCCTGGTTTGTAACCGAGTCAGAGTATGAAAAAGACGCGCTGGAACGAAATGCTACTCTGTTTTTTCTCGGAAACGGTTATATGGGGTTCAGGGGCGGCTTCGAAGAGGCGGAAGCCGACGACGGCACCAAAGGAACTTTTGTAAACGGCTTTTATGAAAGTGCTCCTCAGGTGTACGGTGAAAGCGCCTTCGGTTTTCCCGATAAAAAACAGTCAATCCTGAACCTGCCGGATCCGACAGGGCTGCGGATCTTTCTGGATGATGAAGAATTCAGCCTCAAAGCCGGTCGTCTGCTCGAATATGAGCGGAAACTCTCGCTGAAGGAAGGTCTGCTGAGCAGAACACTCGTCTGGGAATCACCGCAGGGCCGGAGGGTGAAGCTGCTGTTCCGAAGGTGCGTCTCGGCCGCCAGAGAACATCTTGCTGTCATCAGCTGTACCGTCAGCAGGCTCGAAGGGGTGCAGCGTCTTCGGATAGAATCATGCTGTAAAATTAATGCTGCGGAACAGCGTAAAGGTCCGGCTGATCCGCGCAAAAGTGCAGGCTTCGCGCATGCTCCGATTGTATGCCTTGAAAAGAGGGTGAAGGACGGCGGGGCCGTGCTGCTGCAGGAAACCGCAAACAGCAGGCTGCAGTTTGCAGAAGCAGTTGAAAACTCCGTCGGAGGGGGTCTTGTCCTTGAAGCTTCCGAAGATCGCGGGGGTGAGATAGTCTTCAGTTATTCCGGAATCCCTTTCGGTACGGATGAAGTCTTTGTGCTGAACAAGTACATTGCTTTTTACAGTTCAATCGAGGCTTCTGCATCCGACCTGGCTGATCTTGCAGAGGCGGAGGCTGTGAATGCGGAAAAATCCGGTATTGGCCTGATTCTGAGCGAGCATATGGAAGCAGTTGATCTGTTCTGGAACAGGGCCGATATTCGAATTGATGATGAAGCTCTTCAGCAGGGCATCAGGTTCAACCTGTATTCGATCTTTCAGTCCGCCGGGCGCGACGGGCTGCGGAATATCTCGGCAAAGGGGCTGAGCAGTGAAGGCTACGAAGGGCATTATTTCTGGGACACCGAAATCTATGTTATTCCGTTCTTCTCATATACCTTTCCCGAAACCGCATCCAGACTTCTTGAGTACCGCTATAATATTCTGGATAAAGCCCGTGCACGGGCGTCGGTTATGAGTGAGAAGGGGGCATTGTTCCCCTGGAGGACAATCAACGGAGAAGAGGCATCGGCTTATTTTCCGGCAGGAACCGCCCAGTATCATATCAATGCCGATATTGCCTACGGGATCAGCAGATATGTGAAGGTGAGCGGAGATAATGGTTTTATGACGGATTTCGGGCTGGAGATTCTTATTGAGACGGCCCGGTTCTGGATGTCGCTCGGGTTTTTCAACAGTTCGGGGGAGTTCAGAATAAACTGTGTGACCGGACCGGATGAGTACACCGCTATTGTGAATAATAATTATTTCACAAACGTTATGGCTCAGTATAACCTGCAGTACGCGGCTGAATCAGCAGAAAGTGTCAGGCAGAATGCCCCTGAAGTATATTTCGAGCTGTCGGCCCGTCTGGGTTTGGCACAGAATGAAATAGAATCATGGAAAGCTGCCGCCCGTGCGATGTACCTTCCTTACAGCAGTAGTCTATGCATCCATGCACAGGATGATACCTTTCTGGACAAGGAGCCCTGGGACTTCTCAGACAAGTCGTTGAACAGGCATCCGCTGCTGCTTCATCTGCACCCGCTTGTGATATACCGCTATCAGATTCTGAAGCAGCCTGATGTCGTTCTGGCGAATTTTCTTCGGAACAGCAGTTTTTCGAGGATCGGCAAGATGCGTGACTATGAATATTACAACAGAATTACCACCGGCGATTCATCACTCGCTCCCTGTATTCAGAGCATCATGGCCGCTGAACTCGGAAGACCGGAGGAGGCCTATAAATATTTTATGCGGACAGCCAGAATGGACCTGGATGATATAAACTCGAATGCAGTAGACGGAATTCATATTGCCGCGATGGGAGGCACATGGCTTTCGCTTGTTTACGGGTTCGGAGGGCTTCGTGATCTTGACGGTGAATTGTCTCTCTGTCCAAGACTTCCGGCTGCCTGGGGCAGGCTCGAGTTTAACCTGCGCTTCCATGGAAAAGAACTGAATGTCTCGATTCGCCGTGAAAAGACAGTGTACAGCCTGACGGATGAGACTGGAAGTGTTACCCTGAACCATATGGGCACCACCTATACGGTTCAGGCAGGGGCTCCTGTCGAGGTAAGCATGAAACCGGAACTCAAGGGAGTAATATTCGACCTTGACGGGGTTATAACCGATACATCCGAATTCCATTACCTGGCCTGGAAGCGGCTTGCTGATGAAATGGGCTACACTTTTTCGAGAGAGATCAATGAAAGGCTCCGGGGGATCGGTCGCCTTGAATCGCTTGATATTATCCTTGAATCTTCCGGTGCCGAGCTTTCTTCGGAGGAAAGATTTCAGCAGGGTGAGCTGAAAAACGGTTATTACAGGGAGCTTCTTGAATCAATAAAGCCCGAGAATGTTCTTCCGGGGATCAGTGAACTTATGATGAACCTCAGGAAGAACGGAATTCGATCAGCCCTCGCGTCGGCAAGCAGGAATGCAGCCTCTGTCATTAAAAGGCTGGGGATTGAAAATATGTTTGATTGCGTAATGGATGCGGCTGCAGTCGAAAGGGGCAAGCCGGATCCGGAAATATTCGTCAGCGCGGCCGAAGCTCTCGGTCTGCTGCCTGAACAGTGCGCCGGCATCGAGGACGCTGCCGCCGGAGTCGAGGCAATACGGGCGTCGGGTATGTTTTCTGTTGGTGTAGGACCGGCAGCCGGTGCCGCCGACTGGGCCGTGGACGAAACATCGGAGCTGCACTTCGAAACTCTGCTGGACCGTTTCCGCAGGGCGGCCGGACAGTGACTGAGATGAAAGGACTTGAGCTTGCGGAACAGTATTTTTTCGCGCACGGTCTTCCGATGATAAAAAGTGTTTCAGCGGAGCTTGCCGGCAGATGCGCCGCCGGTCTTGCCGGACCGGGCTCGGAGTGTTACGGCTTTGACGATTTATTCTCGCGGGATCATGACTGGGGACCCGGATTTTGTGTCTGGCTGTCCGATGACGATTTTGAAGAATACGGTGCAGAGCTTTCCGCCCTGTATAATAACCTTCCTGCGGTTTTCAAGGGTTTCGGGCCGAGAATTGCATCCGAGGGTGAAGAATACAGGGTCGGCATTGCGAGGGCTGGGGATTTTTTTAGAAGGTTCATCGGAACCGACCGCCTTCCCGACAGCCTCAGGGAATGGATGGTGCCGCCTGAAAACCTGAGCCTGTGTACGAACGGCCGGGTTTTTCATGACCCTTCAGGTTACTTTTCAGATCGCCGTGAAAATCTGAAAATTCAGTATCCTGAAGCTCTGCGCCGAAAACGTATTGCGGCAAGATGCCTGGATGCCGGGCAGTCCGGACAGTACGGACTGGCCAGGTCGATCGGGCGCGGTGAGCCTCTGCCGGCTGTCCACGATCTGGTAAGGTTCTGCGAGTCTTCACTGCATATAGTATTTCTTTTGAACAGGGCATTTGCGCCGTATTACAAATGGCTGCTGAGGGCTGCAGAAACGCTTCCTGTGCTCGGTGCCGAAGCCGCTGCAGCCGCACGGAAGCTGATATCAGCTGAAGTTTACACCGAATTGAGTTCAGGAAAAACAGCAGAAGCCGTCGAAATGATTGAAGTTCTATGCCGCAGAATATGCGGGGAGCTTCGCAGGGAAGGTATATCGGATCTTCAGGATGATTTTCTTGTAAGTCAGGCAATCCATATAAACGCGCGGATTGGCGATGAGAAAATCAGAAATCTGCCCTTTACATATTTCTGACAGAAAAAAAGTATAGCAAAAATACAGATCTGTATTACTATTTAAGTATGGAGGTCAGAAAACCCGCCATCCTTGTACCCTTCTCTCCAGCTGATACCGGACAGGCATGCCGTGATGTTTTTGTCTACCTGAGACCGGAGTCAAACGGAATGGAGGTCGAGAGCCTGATTATGAAGGCTATGCAGGTCGAGAAATTGAAAAATAACGTCTCGCTTGCATATCTTGCCAATATTCCCGGTGATTTTATATCAACAAAGGGCCTTATAGAGCATCACTACAGGATAAGACTGCTGTTTGCCGTAAAGGGAAAGCAGCTGTTCACCAAGCATATGAAGAAGGCTTTCAAATCCTATTTTCGCTGCTCATTTGAGAAGGCGGATATTCTCGGGCCGTATGAGGCAATGAAGCGTCTTAATATCGATGAGGAAGCATTGTTTAAAACCTGGGTTGATCCTTCCGATATGATGAACGTTAACGGCCAATCCATCAAGAAGATTCAGAACCTGTATGTATTGAACTACGATATACCGGCGATACTGAACAAGAATAATATAAATACAGATATTGCTGTGATGATCTTTCGCTGCTGCAGAAAGGATTACGATATTCATTTTATGGTGGACGCTATCGAGAACCAGCTTAAGGAAAAGGGGATTGTGAATCCTCTCAGCCCGTCGAGCCGGATTTTTCATTATTCAAAGGGACCGTTCGAGGAGCTGCTGGACAGCAGCGGTTTTCTTTACAGCCGTGAGCTTGAAAATATACCGCTCGACCAGGTCGCTTTCGGGCGGTTCCTGATCAGCCGCGGGGTGAGTCTTGAACAGATAAACGGCGCAATTTATCATCCCATTATGTATTTCAAAGAACCGGACGGGCGTTATACAGAAAACGATATCTATTCCTATACGAGGGATAACAGCTATGAAGAGGCTTTTGAAGGATTTGAACGTGTTTTTCTTCAGAGGATTCTGCAGTAGGGGGTAAAATGAATGGCCTCCCGTTTCCGGGAGGCCAAATTAGGAGGAGGATTTTTGAGTCTGCGGCTGGTGCGTGCCGCAGAGGTCATGTTCTATCAGGCTTTTACTTAATCTTTATGTCGATTTTTTTAGGTTCAGCCTTGGGAACCTTTGGTATTACGAGCTCAAGGAGTCCGTTTGTAAACGAAGCCTCTATCTTCTCCTTGTCGACATCTTTGGGAAGGACAAAGGTTCTGGTAAAGCTTCTGCCTGCGCGCTCATGCATAATGTAGCGTACGGCTTCTTTATTTTTATCCTTCTTGCTGTCTTCAGCCTCTTTTATCTCTGCAGCTGAAATTGTCAGAAGGTTGTTGTCGATCTTGATTTCCACATCATCTTTTGCATATCCCGGAAGCTCTACACTGAGTCCGAAGCTGCCCTCACTTTCGACAACGTCTACCGCCGGATACCTTGATGCCTTCACATTTGACAAGCCGTTTCCAAGCATGGATTCCATCATTCTGTCCATTTCGTCGAATACACTTACTCTTCTCGGTCTGTAAGTTGTTAATGTTGTCATATCTAAACTCCTTAAAGTTGGTTTTCTTTTTCAATAACATATATTGCATGGAGTGTGCCAAAAATGACAATTTTTCAAATAAAAATAGTAAAAATTTATAATTACTTACATAATAATAAGTTAAATGTAATTGCAGAATGGCTGATATTACCGAATGTTCGTAAAATGAACATACAAACCGATTATAGATGACTTGTATGTGTCATTATGTCCTAAGAGCGTCATGTCGGCTATGTGCTGTATCAGATTGACACACAGCTTTGCGGAACGTCGAAAAAATGGGTCATCGGGGCTGTTCTCTGCTGCTGTCTTGTGAATTGTTTGCTTAAAGAGTATACTCAGCCTATGAAATTTGAAGAATTTAACCTGCATGAAGACATTATGCGGGGCATTAATGACGCGGGATTTGATGAGGCTATGCCCGCGCAGGAACGGACCTTTCAAGCGGTATTAAGTGGAAAAGATGTAACGGTCCAGTCGCAGACAGGAACAGGAAAAACTGCGGCATTTTTGATTTCTATTTATCAGTTGTTTCAGACGGATGCAGTCAAACTTAAAAAAGCCCTTATTGTTGTACCGACCCGGGAGCTGGCGGTTCAGATAGAAGAAGAAGCCGATATGCTTGGGAAATATCTTCCCTATAAGACAGTGAGTATTTACGGAGGCGTAGGCTATAAACAGCAGCTTGATAAGCTGAAGAACGGCGCCGATTTCATAGTCGGTACCCCGGGTCGCCTTCTTGACCTGGAAAAATCAAATCACATCGATTATAAAACATTCGGCATACTGGTAATCGACGAAGCTGACAGGCTTTTTGATATGGGATTTTTCCCTGACCTGAGAAAGATGCTTCGCAAGCTTGCGCCGCGTGAAGAACGCAGAACAATGCTGTTCAGTGCGACTTTGAATACAAGGGTGCTTAACCTTGCCTGGGACCAGATGAATGAATATGAAGAGATTAAGATAGAACCCGAGAAGGTCACTGTCGAAGAGATTGAGCAGCAGCTCTATCATGTCGCAGGGCATGAAAAGTTCCGTCTTCTTCTCGGCGTGCTCAAGAAACAAAAATTTGAAAACGCTATTGTTTTCTGTAATACCAAGAATAAGGTAGCCGAGGTTGCAAAACGGCTTGAGGTGAATGGTTACAAAACCAGGTTTCTGATGGGGGACCTTCCGCAGAAAAAACGGCTTGAGGTAATCAACAAGATGAAGGCCGGCGAACTCGATATTCTGGTGGCTACAGATGTAGCCGCCCGCGGGCTTCATGTTGATGATCTTTCTCTTGTCGTAAATTATGATCTGCCGGAAGATTTTGAGAATTATGTCCACAGAATCGGCCGTACAGCCAGGGCCGGAAAAAGCGGCAGAGCAGTTTCGCTTGCCTGTGAGAAATACGTTTATCATCTTCCCGCTATTGAAAATTATATCGGAGACAAGATCTCCGTAATGATCGCTGATGAAGACATCTTTGCCGAAGACGCTTCAGCCGGAATGAACTTCCGGAACAGCTATGACGACCGTTCAGACCGTGATCGTAGCGGTCGCCGTGACGGCAGCAGGGGTAACGGAAGTCGGGACGGCAGAAGAGGCGGCAGCAGGGACGGAAACCATTCCGGCGGACGCAGTGAATACCGCAGCGAGAATCGCGGAGACGGCCGAAGCGACAACCGCGGCGGAAGCCGTGACGGATCCCGGAATGGATCACGTGACGGTGAGCGATCACGCAGGCCGGAGGGTGCCGGAATTGGCGCGCAGGCGGATCGCGGCGGAAGAAACGGACAAAGAAGAGACGGGCAAAGAAGTGACGGACTGAGACGGGAAGGACAGAGACGGGACGGTCAGCAGAGAGACGGCGGATACAAAAAGACCGCGAAAGCCCCTCAGGATCTGAAGCGTCCTACATCGGCTTCCAGTGCGGAAGACCGGATAGCGTACTACAAAGCCAAGTACGGTGAAGATTTCAAGCCGTCCGGCGATATGAAAACACAGGGTTCATCCGGCGGTTCGGGTAAGCGTAAAAGCGTAAAGAATTACGGAAACAGAAACAATAACCAGAATAAACCGCAGAATGCTCCCGGCAAAAAGCAGTTTCAGTCCGGGACACCGAAGCCGGGTAATGCTGCTGACAGCAAAGCTGCTGAAGCTTCTAAAACCGGAACAGAAAAGAAGGGGTTTTTCTCCAGGCTGTTCGGTAAAAAATAATATTTGATAACCGCTCATCCGTTGTATACTGACAGGATGAGCGGAAATACCAAGAAATACATAATTGCGATTGATTCCGGCAGTACCGGAATCAGGAGCATCCTGTTTAACCACGCCGGCGAAGCTGTCAGGCGGGAATACGAAAAAACCCCGGCAGAGCACCCCGAGGACGGCGCCACGGAGCATGACCCCGAGATGCTGTGGCAGGCGCTGTGCAAAACCGTCCGGGCAATCTTTGCCGACGGAACTGTCCGTCCGGAAGAAATTGCAGCAATCGGTATAACCAACCAGCGTTCTTCATTCTGTATCTGGGACAAAGCTACCGGACAGCCCTATACCAAATTCATCAACTGGCAGGATGTCCGGGCTGCCGAAACGATAGCCGGCATGAACAGGCACCCTGTCTGGATAATGCTGAAAGGCGTGACCAAGGTTTTCAGCCGTCTGGTTAAAAGCATGATTTTTATTGCCACTTCAATGCTTGTTCTGAATACCGACCATACCATAGGAAAAGTCAGGTGGCTGCTTGATAAGCGCCCGGATCTTGAAAAAAAGTGCCGGAGCGGTGAAGCTGTTTTCGGTACGATCGACAGCTGGTTTATTTATAAGCTTACCGGCGGCATGAATCACCTGACCGACTATTCTAATGCCGCATCGACGGCTATGTTTAATCCTTTCGACCTGAAGTGGAACGGAATCTACTGCAAAATATTCAATATCCCCATGGAAATGCTCCCCGAGGTTCGTGATACAAACGGAGATTTCGGAGCCACTGAAGAGAGCCTCTTCGGGGTTTCCATACCTATAAGGTCCGCAGTAGGAGATCAGCAGTCCTCACTTTTCGGTCACGGCTGTTTTAACCAGGGCGACGTGAAATGCTCTCTGGGCTCCGGTTCGTTTGTCTGCGTTAATGTCGGAAGCCGCGGAAAAGCTTCTAAGCGCGGCCTTTTTCCGCTTGTCGCCTGGGTGGTCGACGGAAAACCGACCTATATGCTTGAAGGACAGGTCGCTACAACCGGCACCCTGATTGACTGGCTCGGCGAGGGGCTGGGACTTTCCGATACACCCGCCGAGCTTAATGAACTCGCGGCCGGCTGTGATGATTCGGAAGGGGTGTTCTTCGTTCCGACCCCGACCGGTATAAGGTTTCCGTATTTCAAGCCCGGCGCAAAGGCTTCAATCCTGGGCCTTTCGCTGAAGACGGACAAACGCCATGTCGCTAGGGCGGTTCTCGAAGGTATTTCACTGCGCATTCAGGACATCCTTGAAGGCGTCGAGAAGGATGCCGGGACCCGGATTACAGAGATAATGACGGACGGCGGGGTAAGCCGTTCGGACATCCTTATGCAGTGTCTGGCCGATTATTCGGGCTGTTCTGTCAAGAGGTCTCCTGAGCCGGACATGACGGCCGCGGGGGCTGCCTATCTTGCCGGACTTTCGTGCGGCTTCTGGGATGATTACCGCGATCTTATCTCTCTCAGAACGGGCTACACCGAATTCAAACCCTTCCTGTCCGAAGAAAAAAGGGAGGCGAAAAAATACAAGTGGAAACTTCTGCTGAATGATTTACTGAAAGTAAGGATCTGAGCTGATAAACGGTTCAGGTTTCAGCCGATAAACTCAAGTATTGCCGACGCTACGGCCCCGTCCTCAGCACGGCCGGCTGTCCGGTACTGATTCCGCAATAATTCGGGAGCTTCGTCGACTGTGCGGGCAGTTCCGGCCCATCTTAGCAGATCCTCGTCATTGAAATCGTTTCCGACTGCAATGCAGTCGCTGCTGCTCACTCCGAGCCGGTCGGCCAGTCTTGCGGCGGCTTTGGATTTTGAGACCTCGGGACTGAATATTTCTATCCATAACGATTGCCTGTCTATCGGAGAGGTTGTCCGTACAACCGAGCACTGTTCGAGTTTCAGCCTGAGGAATTCAGTGAGCTCTGCGGCGTATTTGCCTGCATCGATGTTTTCCGCCGGGGGCACGACGGCAACAAGCTGCGAAACGCCTTCGAGGCAGGCGGCTTCAATCTGTTCCGGGACATCATCACCGTCCCCGGCGTCCAGGGCTTCGGCATAATCCGGATAGATCTTTATGCGCCGGTAAAAATCAGGATTAAGCACTGAATTAGCCTTTATGTAGGTAAAATGATGGTTGTCGGGTACCGGTTTGTGAAGCATGAAATCAATTCCCTGGCTGTACAGAAGTTTTGCAGCTTCTGATGCGTCGGGGGGACTTAATTCTTCCTTTTCTATTATGTCATTTTCGGTAATGTCTGTGCCGAATCCCATGATTCCCTCAAAGCTTCGGACGACTCCCGCTCCGGAAGAGAAGATCAGGTAATCGAAGTATTCGTAAATAGGACGGTCGAGGGTTTCTGCAACCCTTCTGAATGAAAACAGCGATCTTCCGGTCGCGATTGACGTAATGAACCCGAGTTCCCTCGCGTGTTTGAGCGCCTTGTAGTTGGAATCAGTAATGTAGCGCTGGTCATTGAAAAGAGTTCCGTCGAAATCGGTAAAAATAATCCCTCTGTGCCGGTCTGGTGTTTTGCTTTCAGAATAATTCATAACTCGTGTTGATAATCGGGGCCCTTAGGTTGTCGAGTACGCTTTCGAGAAGAACACCTTCTCTTCTTGGGTAATCATGCCCGAAGCTTGCCCTGATGGCCTGCGTCACAAACTGCACACTTCGATCCAGGGCAATCGGCAGGCTGTTTCCGTGCAGCAGGCTACCGGTCATCACTGAGGTGAAAATGTCTCCGGTACCCGGAAAGTATGCCGGAATGTAGGTGCACTGAACCTGCCAGAACCTTCCGCTCTGCCTGTCGTATGCTACAACCGACGATAATTTAGGCTGGTCGGGTACCGGGATGCTTGTTATTATCACCACTTCAGGCCCGAGCGCTGCAAGACGCTTTAGCCAGTCCTTGATCAATACAGTTGAGAACTCCTCATCGGGAAGATCGGCAGGTTCTCCGAGTAAGAGTGCCGCTTCTGTCGCGTTCGGTGTAATTACGTCTGCGGCCGATACAAGATGGCCCATCTGTTCAACGAGGTCAGCAGTTATGGTTTCGTAGGTTGTTCCGTCATCGCCGAGTACGGGGTCCACTACAACTATCTGGTTTTCTTTCCTGAAATCATTTATAAATTTTTTAACGATCCCGACCTGACGTGCAGAACCCAGGAAGCCGCTGTAAATTGCATCAAATTCAAGCGAAAGACTCTTCCAGTGTTCGATATATGCCGTCAGTTCATCCGTCAGATCGATGAAGTGGTATTTTTTGAATTCGCTGGTGTGTGTCGACAGTATCGCAGTCGGAACCGGGCAGGTTTGGATGCCCATTGTTGATAATATGGGGATCACCGTAGTCAGTGACGACCTGCCGAAGCCTGACAGGTCGTGTATTGCGGCCACCTTCGGCACCGGGTTCGGCTTATACATAAATCAAGAATAGACTATCCTACTTGATACTGTCAACAAATTAGCCGATTATGTATACAGAGAAAGTTATGTTCGGAATAAATAAAAGCAAAAATAAAATAGATGAATTACTGAAAGAAGTCAGAGCTGAATACGATGACCTGATAACAAATTTCGGAAGGCCGCGGAGTCTGGCCAGGGAATTCGATTTCAGGTACCATGATGCTGTTGAATACAGGCTGGACCTTATGCATTTTCTTCAGGCCGAGAAAGAAGCTGCAGCTGAACTCCGAAAGCAGTCGGAAGCGCTGAAAGCCGCCGACAAGGAAAAGAAGGCAAAGACAACCAGGGCAAATAAACCTCCCGTGCGGGAACCTGTGCCTGTCGGCGGAGAAAAAGGCGGCGAACGGATAAGTTTCGCTGATAAGCTGATCCAGGAGTTTACAGACAGGATTCAGAAGTATCCCGAAATTATAATACACCCTGACGCGGCATTCGAGATGAAAAAACTGTTCGGTGCCTTGTCCTGTATAGAGAATGACTACTGGTCCATTGTCGACAGAATTGTGCGGGGACAGACCGGATCTAAACGTTTCAGGGATACGATTGATCTTGAACCGGAAATAGCCAGAATGTGTACCCCCGGTATGAACGGGGTGCCGAACGCGCTTGGAACATACCGTCAGCTTCTGGAAAGAATGCCGCGTGATTATAAGGCTGTTGAAAGAGAGGAAAAGCGCTGCCTTGTAAACGCCGCGAGCCTTCTGAAAAAAATTCAGATGGAAATTATAACCGCGCTGGACACTGGAACCAGTATTGAGCAGGAAGAACGCGACAAAATGGTCGAGGCCAAGGTCTACATTGACAGCATGATCGAAGATTTCAGGCTGAAGGACCTCGGCCGGCTGAAATAACCTTTTACGGAGTATAAACTTCGTCAGAGTTTTCTGTACCGAAACTATAACTGCTGGTAGGTACTATGTGCCAGTCGGCAGCAGTCCCTGTGTCAACAGGTTCTGCGTTACGGCAGATTGATCTTGTCGCTGTTGAGTCGTCCGGGTTTATTCCGTCTTCCGGGCGCGGCAAGCCTTCGCTGCCGGTCCCTGTCCATCCGCCCTGTTCGGTCAGCTGTACTGCCTTCTGAAGCATTGCTGTACTTCCGAACCCGCTGTAAGTATCATCCGAGGCGGATGTACGGTTTGAATACAGAACTCCGTCGATAAGCAGGCCGCCGGGGGAGCTGTAGACAGCAAGCACTCCGTTGTTGCCGGATAGTCCCGTACCACCGGGGACCCAGAAGTCCCTTGCAGTCTCTGTAGCATCATAACCTCCCGACAGGCCGATATTATCGCCGGCTTCGTCAATCTCAGCAGTTACTCCCTGCGGTTTAAAATGTATCAGGATATAGTCTCCCGATTTCACGGCGCAAGGCGGAAGCGTAATGGATTCCTCGGGGTAATCGGTGGTTCCCTCGACAATCCAAAGTCCGGCAGTATTGCCGTCCGAAGTTATCAAAAGCTCGATAATATCAGGGTGAGTAGAAGAACCCTGGGTTGTGAATTCGTTTATCAGCAATCCGGGAAGGTCGGGGTTGTAACCGTAAAATGGAATCAGGAAGTTCATACGGTTGCCTGTCGAATCGGATACTTCGCCGTCAATTGTGTAAAGAACGCCGGCTGACTGCGGATTGCTGAACCTGATTATCAGACTCGTCTCTGTTTCTGCAATGCTGAGTTCGCCAAGGGAAGGCCTGATCTCAGCCCCCGTACTGATTGAGGCTTTCTCGTTAAAATCAAGTTTTATTGAAAATTCATCGACAGCTGTTATGTTTTCAATTACCGGCGGAAAAAGATCTGCGTCGGAAAAATCCCTTAAATCAACAACCGGTCCGCAGGACTGACACGATGCCGATATGAAAAGCAGGACCGCGTAGAGTAAGGTGTACAGAAGATAGAGCTTTCTGCTGCTGGATCTGCAATGCTTCATGTCTGATAATTAACCGGATTTTTCAGAACTGCTTCATCTTTGCATTTGCCGATTTATGAGATATAATTAGATATATGAAAAATGTCAACATTTAAATAATTTGTGGGCTATTTCGGTCATTTGAGCAAAGCTTATAATGAAAAAGAACCGAGAAATATAATATCAGATTAAAAGATGAGGCAGTTTTATGTGCGGGATTGTAGGTTATTGCGGAGAAAAGAATGCAGCGGGTATTCTTGTAGAAGGACTTAAGCGACTGGAATACAGAGGCTACGATTCCTCCGGAATCAGTGTTGGTTTTAATAACAAGCTTACTGTTATAAAGAAGAAGGGGAAGATAAGCAATCTGCAGGCTGCGGTTCCGAAGGATCTTCCCGGAACTTATGGAATCGGACATACCCGGTGGGCAACTCACGGCGAAGTTAACGATCTTAACGCGCATCCGCATTCCGATTCGAGCGGTAAAATATCAATTGTTCATAACGGCATAATAGAAAATTACATAGCATTGCGAAAGAAGCTGACGGCAGAAGGTGTTGAATTTATTACCGAAACAGATTCAGAAGTAATTCCTCATTTGATCAGTAAATTCTACGACGGCGACCTAGAAAAGGCGGTCAAAGAATGCCTGAAACATCTTAAGGGCACATACGGAATTGTAGCCGTTCATGCGGACGAACCGTGCAGAATGGTCGGAGCGAGAAACGGTTCACCGCTCGTCCTGGGGATAGGAGAGGGCGAAATGTTCCTGGCGTCCGATGTTACCGCAATGATGGCCTATACGAAGCAGGTCGTGTACATGGAAGACGGTGATGTTGTAGTTGTGGACAAAACAAGTTTCAGGACTACCGACATCCGTGACAATGAGCGTGACAAGCAGATAAGCACTGTCGGCTGGGACATCGGAGAAATGGAAAAAGACGGTTTCCCGACCTTTATGGAGAAGGAAATCTTCGAACAGCCGCAGTCGATTCTGCGGGGAATGAAGGGGCGTCTCGATATCGATCAGGGTACTGCCAAACTCGGCGGACTCAATATGACCAACCGTGAGCTCAGGATGGTGAACAGGGTGATAATTCTGGCTGCGGGTACTTCTTCCTATGCCGCCATGACCTGTGCCTACCTTCTTGAAAAAATAGCAAGAATTCCGGCGAACGCCGAACTCAGTTCAGAGATCAGATACAAAAACCCGATTGTCGATCCCGGAACCCTCTATTTTGTAGTATCGCAGTCCGGAGAAACCGCAGATACGCTCTATGCTATGCGCGAGCTGCAGCGGAAGGGCGCCAAGGTCCTAGGAATCTGTAATGTTGTCGGTTCCACTATTCCGCGCGAGTCGGATGGCGGGGTATACATTCATTCCGGTCCTGAAATTGCTGTTGCATCCACCAAGGCGTTCACATCACAGCTTACAGCCATGTACCTGTTTTCACTGATCATGGCACGTATGCGCGACATGTCCATGATCGACGGAAAAAAGATTGTTGAAGCAATGGCGAAGCTGCCCGATGATATTGAAACTGTTTTAAAGCTCAATTCGCATATTAAAGACATAGCCGATAAGTACGCCGACTGCCATTCGTTCTTCTTTCTCGGCCGGGGCCTGACTTATCCGATTGCGCTGGAAGGCGCCTTGAAGCTGAAGGAAATATCCTACATACATGCCGAGGGTTATACTGCCGGCGAGCTGAAGCACGGTCCTATTGCTCTCATAAACGAAGTCACACCGTCGGTTTTTCTTGTTCCTGACGACAGCCTGCGTGAAAAGATTATTTCGAATATGAAAGAGGTTAAGGCTCGAAAGGGACCGATTATTGCTGTTGCTGTCGAGGGAGACAAGGAAGTCGAAGACATTGCTGATGATGTGATTTTTGTCCCGAAAGTGCATGAAGTGATGTACCCCTTTGTTATGGTTGTACCTCTGCAGATGTATGCATACCACACTGCGGTAAAGCTGGGCCGAAACGTAGATCAGCCCCGCAACCTCGCCAAATCGGTAACGGGCGCGCGGATGCCTGCATCCGCATGACCGAGCGAAGGAGCACCGCCGCGTCAGCGACCGTCGAGTGAGTGAGAGCAATGAGGAAGCCGGTTCCATTGAACTGGAATCGGTTTCTCCGGAATATTTCCGGAAAGATGCTTCTGTTGTAATTTTAATAACTTCTTTATGAGTAATATATTTCCCTTAATAGTTGTTTTTATGTTATAATGAGTAATATATTACTCATATGGAGTGTGTATGGATTATAACATGATGACGGATGAGGATATAATACTCGATCTGGCAAAACAGGTCGAAAAGATCCGTATAGAACATCAGATTAGGGAAACTGA
>QKCC01000264.1 GCA_003245835.1 Spirochaetales bacterium
GAGCCCTGGCGCAATCTGCGCAGGTACCGGCTCGGGTTTAACACCTTCGGCCCATGGTCGTTTTCGAGGCATCCGAACTATACTTGCGAAGTCGGGCAGTGGGTTGTTGTTTTTTTCTACCTTGCTGCGGCTTCAGGCTCCCTTCATTTCAGCGGGGCAGGCGCTGCCGTTCTTCTGATCCTGTTTATCGGCAGTACCGTCTTTGCTGAATCCGTTACCGCGTCAAAGTACCCGGAGTACGACAGCTGGCGTAAGATCACTTCAGTCTGGATTCCGGTAAAATCACTGTTCAATGCAAAAAAGCGCAGAGAGTTTCTGGCTGAAGGTGCCGCAGACAGGGCCGGTTCAACTGACAGTCTTAACGTATAAGACCGAGTGAAAACCACGGAACATAGGTAATAAGCAGCACCATCGCAAGCAGTATCAGGAAGAACGGAATTACTCCCCTGTATATTTTTGCAAGCGGCGTTTCAAACGCGTATGATGCAAGGAAGAGGTTCAGCCCGACCGGCGGTGTAAGGTAGCCGAGAGACAGGTTTGCAAGAAAGATTATTCCAAGCTGTACGGGGTGTATCCCGTACATGTCACCGAGAGGGATTATCAGCGGCGCAACTACAACTATAGCGGAGAAAATATCCATCAGGCAGCCGGTAATCAGAAGCACACCGTTCAGAAGCAGCAGAAAAACCAGCGGGGAGCTTACGTTGTTGCTGAAAAAATCCGTAAGCAGCCTCGGGATTTCGGCATCTACTATGAAGTAAGACAGTCCCTTGGCCATGGCGATGATCATAAGGACCCCGCCGACGACTGGTGCCGCTTTGCCTATTATTTTACCGAGATCCCTCAGCTTCATGTCACGGTAAATTACGACTTCGATGAAGATCGAGTAGACTACGGCAACAGCCCCGGTTTCGACAAGGGTCGTGATGCCGCTGAAGTACAGTACAAGGATTATCACCGGCAGCGTCAGGTCGCCTCCGGCTGTCTTCAGCGCCTTCAGTTTGTCGCCGGCGCTGTAGTATTCGGCTGCCTTTCTTTCGGCCTCCGGAAGAGCTTTTCGCCGTTTGACGGCATGAAAAACTCCCATCAGCGATAACGCAACAACCATAATTATTCCCGGAATTATTCCCCCCAGAAACATATCCTTGATGCTGATTTTCGCCTGGATGGCGTACATGATAATCGGAAGGCTCGGGGGGAACATCAGGCCGATGTCTCCGGAAGATGTTATCAGCCCCTTTGTGAATTTTTCGGTGTATTCGCCGCTGTTGATCAGTATATAAGACAGCAGTCCGCCGAGCGCCAGTATTGTGACCCCGGATGCGCCTGTAAATGTAGTGAAGAACGCGCAGACTACGACAGTCATGACGGCCAGTCCCCCGGGCATTTTGCCGATAAAGGCTTTGAAAAAGTTTACGAGGCGTTCCCCGCTTTTTCCCTCCGACAGGATGAACCCGGTAAGCGTGAACAGCGGGATCGCCGGAATTGCTGAACCTGTCAGCAGGTTGTAGATTTCATTCGGAATTACTTCGGGGACGCTCCATGTCCCCGCAAAAAGTACATATGCTGCGCCTCCGAGCAGAATAAATATCGGCAGCCCGAAAACGGTCAGCAAAATAAGAAAAAGAACTATGAACAGATCTGCCTTTTCAAAAAAGATGTAATAACCTTCGAGAATGTTTTCCAGCCAGATCGGCGGCATGAACGGGGTAAGATACATCAGGTTTATGATAGTCGGAAGCGCCAGCGCCAGACCGATAATGATTCCTGCGGGAACGAGAGCCCTGTTACGGTGTTTTCGAAGTATTAAAAACCGTATGCCGGTTACGGCAAAAGAGACGGCAATAATGCCGCTGAGCGCATTAATCGGAATACTCAAAACAGTCTGCTGCGAATCGAAGCCGATGATCGAGAATGATACTGCGGCGACTGAAGCTGCGATTGATACTGCTGCGCTTGTGAGCGTTCCCGCTGCTTCGAAGAAGGTTTTCAGCCGTCCATCGGGCAGGTTTTCGCTGAACCCGAGGCTGATGTGCTGTTTTTCCCTCGTGGTTATCATCCCTGCTATCAGCGCGGCCCAGAGTGTAAGGTGCTTCATTATTCCGTCATAATCGGGAATGTCGGCAGAAAACGCCGTTCGCACCAGCATCTGGATGCACGGGATCAGCGCGAGAGAAACAAGGATAATTTCGGCAGCTCTGTTCTCTATTATCTGAAAAACTGCAGGCTTGTTTTTCAAGGGCTACCGGCTCCTGAAGTCCCTGAGCATGGCGGTAACCTTGTTGTAGCTTTCTGTTGATACAAAACCGTTATCTCCGACAAGTACGGACATATTTTCGCCGAGCAGTGCTCTCCAGTGGTCGGCGGTGTCGGGGTTCGGTTTATTAATTCTCAGCCCGTTGTCGAGCATTACGTTGAGCGCTTTTTTTTCAAGAGATACCGATTCAGTGTAGAAGCTTTCGGACATTTTCATGGCTGCCGCTATCAGATCTTTCTTGTACATGTCCGGAACCTTGTTCCAGGCCTTTTCCGTTATGACTATTCCGCCCAGGATGGGGCTGATCTTCATGTCGAGCATGTTGTCGGCAAGAGCGAACCACTGGTAGGAGGCCGCGAGCATCGGTGAGGCATAGAGAGATTCGATCATTCCGCTCTGCAGTCCCATCAGAACGTCCGGAGTATCCAGCGAGATTACATTAAAGCCCATGTTGCGGAATGCTTCCGCCAGTTCCGGCTGGGTTACGGACCCTGAAAATTTCATCGGCATCATGTCCTCGGGCTCAACAATCGGGTCTTTCGAGAAGAAATTGACCCACCCCGATTTTGACCAGGTGAGTACCACAAAACCCTTTTCAAGGATCGCGTCGTTGAAGATCGGCGTGACCTCCTGAACTATAAAATCGAGTTCCTCTTCGGTTTTAAGCATGAACGGGATGTTCATGGCGAAGGTGTCGGGAAGGATTCCCGTCATTCCGGTGGTTGAAAGGACGGCCATGTCGATCTGCCCGATTCGCATCTTGCGTATAACATCGGATTCTCCGCCGGCAATACCGCCCGGGTAGATCTTTATTCTGACTCTGCCGTCTGTTATCTGCTGCCAGTCGGCCCCCATCTGCTGCAGGGCCTTGTTCCATTCTGTGCCTTCCGGCAGCAGGCTCGCAAGTTTGAATGTTATCGCATTAGCCTGAAACAGGACTGCTGTTAGAAGGATAATTGATATTAAAAAAAGCTTTCTGTTCATTCCGATTCCTCTGTTTCTATGAAAAAGTCTTCGGCATGTTCGAGCATCCACCTGGCTTTATCCTGGTAGATTGTAATGACCAGTTCATTCTCCGGAGCGTCGGCCGGATTAATTTCCAGGGCTTTTTCAAGTAGTTTTTTATAAGTACTGTAATCCTGTTTTTTTACACATACCGAGGCTGCGTAGCTGTTATAGGTTCCTGGATTCATTCCCCCGGCAAGTTCCAGCGCGGTATTGAAATGGTAGTCGATTTTATCTTCGAGACTGCTTATTCCAAGATCCGAATAATACCTGTCATTGAACCGGCCTATAGTTTCGGGGGCAAGTTCAGCGGCTTTCAGGATGTGCGAATACGGCAGGCTGCTGTAGATTTGAATGAAAATATCATGGATTGCCCCCTTGCTGTAATTGCTTTCGAGCTCGAGCGCCCGAAGCAGCATCGCGGCAGGAATGTAGAGCGTGCTTGCAAGTTCGAAATCAAAGGGATCGCAGCTGTATGCAGCTACCCATCCGCTGGCCGCCCAGTACAGCATGGCGGAATCGGACGGATCGTCGAACATCGCTATTGCCTTGTCCAGCTGATCATCATCGACTGCTTCGGAAAACCCCGGGTGCTTCAGTTCAATTCCCGTCAGAACGTAGTCGCGGCCCCTAATGTACATCTTTTCGGCCCTGTGCATCATGGTTTCCTGTTCGAGATAGTCCTCGTCCGAGAGCATTCCGGCAGGAGTCTGGATGAAAGCGTTTGCATACATGATGAAATTTTTGCCGGTTGAATACTGCATTCCGGCGTGTTCCGGTCTTGATGATAGCACCATCTCATACAGCTTCAGCGCAAGCGGAAGGGCGTCCGCGATCAGCTGCGGATCATCGTCCATTGTAAAAATATTCATGCCGCCTGAATCTGCTGAGAGCATCTCCGCAGCAGTATTCATTGCAATATCTTCAATGGAAATACATGAAACAGCTGAAAACAATACTATGATAACCAGTATTATTGTTATAAAAGGTTTCATACAACCTAAATATATACTCTATGTGCCGAAATAGAAAGCTGTTTAACTGAAAACTATCAATTCTGTATATCGGCTGACAGCCTCGTTGACTTCAAATGATGCAGAGAGTATCATTGCGGCTATGAGAGAAGAAATACTAAAGCGGTTTGTCCGCTATGCAGGAATAACCACTACATCAGACATTCACAAGGATGTCTGCCCTTCAACCGACTGTCAGTGGGACCTTCTGAGACTGCTTGAAAAAGAGCTGCAGGACCTGGGGTTAACCGATATTACACTCAACGAACACGGATACCTGATAGCAAGGCTCGAAGCGAATACTGAAGCCGATGTGCCTGTTATAGGCTTTATGGCCCATGTCGATACCTCTTCGGATGTTTCCGGAACGGACGTGAAGCCTCAGATTCATGAAAATTATGACGGTAAGCCGATTGTTTTAAACGGCGGAACAGTTATAGATCCCGAACAGGATGAAAACCTGTCGAAATATAAAGGCCATACAGTTATTACAGCCGACGGAACAACTCTGCTGGGTGCTGACGACAAGGCCGGTGTGGCAGAGATAATGACTGCAGTCAAATTTCTTGTCGACAACCCCGATATCAAACACGGTACGCTCGAAATCATCTTTACCCCGGACGAAGAAACCGGAAAGGGTATGGACCGTTTTCCGCGTGAAAAACTCCGGTCGGTATTTGCCTACACGCTCGACGGCGGAGAAGAGGGCGAAGTAGATTCGGAATGCTTCAATGCCTACGCGGTAAAGGTTAAATTCGAAGGCCGGGTATTTCATCTCGGCGACGCGAGGGGCCGGCTGGTGAACGCAGTCACGATGGTCTCAAAATTTGTCAGCATGATGCCGCAGGCCGAAAGCCCCGAGGCTACCGACGGGCGTTTCGGTTATTATTGTCCGTTTGAAATTAAAGCCGAGGTCGGAGAGGCGGAACTGCTGATCTACCTGCGGGATTTTAAACTTGACGAACTTATGAGAAGGCTCGAGGCCCTGAAAAAACTGGCTGAAGCTGTCGAAGTCATGTTTCCCGGAGGAAAGGTTACCGTAGATGGGCAGAAGCAGTACCTTAATATGCGGGAACATATGGATAAAATCCCTGAAGGAATGGATTACCTGCTGAAAGCTGCTGCAGCGGCGGGTGTTGAAACCAGCTTCGAAATAATCCGCGGAGGCACCGACGGCGCACGGCTTGCAGAGATGGGCATTCCCACTCCGAATATTTATACAGGCGGTCATAACTACCACAGCAAGAAAGAGTGGGCAGTACTGAGTACCATGGAAAAATCCTGCAATACAGTAATCAACCTGGTCAAATTGTGGGCCGGAGCGGATGTATAGAAACAGTTGTGTTATATTCAAAACTAAAGGCGGGCAAGAATGAAAAGAAATATCAAAAAGGTTATTTTTCCAATTCTGATGTGTTTTGTCTCCGTGCTGGTTTTTGCGGCGGATCCCGTAGGACGTATTGTTTATATCGAGGGAATTGTTGATCTTCAGCGTGACGGCGAGATCAGCGAGCTCTGGGATTCCGATATCGGGACAGAAATATACAACTATGATTTAATCGAGACCGGAAAAGACGGTTTTGTTGAAATAGAAATGACAGGTTACAACAGACGGGGTTCTCTTATCAAAGTCGACAGCGACACCGCCTTTTATTTTGACTCGGCTGAAATAGGCGGAGATTCAAGAACCAATATTAATATGATGTCCGGTTCATTATCATTCAAGGTACAGAAGCTTGCCGGAAACGAAGAGCTGAATGTCCGTACGGAGAGCGCTGTAATGGGTGTGCGCGGTACCGATTTTACTGTGAAACGCGCCCCTGAAGGTTCAATTCTGGTCACCTGTGTTGACGGAAAGGTGGCCTGTGAAGACGACCGGAACATGGAACGCTTCGCGATGCCCGGCAGCGTGGTCGAAAAGCGTTCGGGAAGCAGTCTTTCGAGGGTCGATATCGATGTCGGAGACGAAAACCTCTACGGCACATACTGGACCAGCAAGCGGGAGGAAATTTTCCGCGCCGGGGCTGAAACCTTCATAAAGGGATATTCGGCACAGTACAGCAATTACCTGCCGCGGTTTCTGGAAGCATACGACAACCTGCTTGCGGTAAAAAGCCAGCTTGAGACATACGGCCGGGACGGGACCTCCGGAGGTTCAGGGTTTTCTTCCACCATGATTACGGTTAAAGCCGATACATCCGACGAGATGATTATGATCCGCAGTATCCTGCCGCTTTTTGAGCACGCATTCTATGCTGTCCAGGTTCTTGAGGATTATCACAGCCAGGGAATAGGCCGCACAATGATCGAACCTAATTATTCCTCGGATGATTTTTTCAGTGACTTCGCGCGGCGGAAACTTGAGATTAAAAACAAGCTTGCGGATGTCAGATACTGTATAAAGCTTTATATGAATATCAGCAGGGCGGCAAACCCCGGAGGGCTGGATTCACCGTCATTCTTTGACGATATGATGACCGGGCCTAATCCGCTCGGCGCCGGTTCTGTTCCGAAGGCAAACATGCCCGACAGTATGATGCAGAATCAGTAATCTGCGGCAGACATCTGAAAACAAAACTTTATAGAATACGGTTTTCAGATGTCTTTGTTTTTAATCGAAAATCCGGGGAACTCTTTTTGAGATAGCGCAGAGCAGCTCATACGGTATTGTTTCGGTTATATCAGTAAGGTCGGCTGCGTTCATCGCACCATCTTCGCTGCCGAAGAGCACAGCCCGGTCATACAGCGATACCCTGAGCTCGGGACCGAGGTCAACCATCAGCAGATCCATGCATATTGTTCCGGCAACCGGGTACAGACGGTTATTAATCAGAATTTTAGCCTTATTCGACAGCTTCCTTGTAAAGCCGTCAGCGTATCCGGCGGGAATTGTTCCGATCCAGGTTTCTCCGGCGGTTGTATACCTTCTTCCGTACGAAATATCGGTTCCGGCCGGGACCTTTTTGATGTGCATCAGCCTGGATTCAAAGCTCATCACCGGTTTCGGGTAAAGTTCAGGATCTAGGCTGCTGAGCAGGGCTTCTTCGCCTCCGGGCAGGTAGCCGTATGCGAGTATTCCTGGACGTACCATATCAAAATGCGCTTCGGGGTAGTTCAGTATTCCTCCCGAATTCGCTGCATGGACTATTCCGGGATTGATCCCGTCTTTCCTGACTGATTCTATGATCCCGCTGAATGTCCGGATTTGTTCCTTTGTATATTCAACGTCCGACGGGTCCGAACTGTCGCTGACGGGGAAATGAGTGCACATTCCTCCGAGGGTGATTCCGGAAGAATCAGCAATCATCCGTGCAAGGCTCAGCGTCTGGTCTGTCGGGCAGCCGATTCGGCCCATGCCGGTATCAATTTTCAGGTGAACCTTAAGGCTTTCCTTTTTAAGGGCTGCCTTAATCAGTATCAGCTCAGCCTCGGTCGAAATTACCGCCTCGAGCTTCAGTTCAATCAGAGTTTCCATTTCTTCCGGAAGAACGGGGCTCAAAACTATTATCGGGGCAGTAATGCCGTTCTGCCTGAGGTCCTCCGCTTCGCTTACCGCGGCAACTGCAAGGTAGTCCGCTCCGAACGCAATTGCCGACTCGGCGATTCCTACGGCACCGTGTCCGTAACCGTCCGCCTTGACCGCAAGACAGATTTTTGTCCCCGGTTTAACCATCTTTTTTACAGATTCAATATTATGCCTGAGGTTTTGTGTATGTATTAATGCCCGGGTAGCTCTCATGCGGACTATTCTACCGCTAAAATTCTGTCTTGACAACAAGACGTCCGCAGACGATTAAGGCAGTTTTGCGGCACCGTCTTTTTTTTATCAGTCTTCTGCACTATAATTTGATTCATGATTACTGCAGTAGCGATGAGCGGCGGGGTCGATTCGAGTGCGGCCGCCTGGCTTCTTAAAAACGATCCCGGTCTGAATGAACAATATCCTGAGAACGAGATAATCGGAGTTACCCACTGGTGGGACGAGCTTCGGCTTTCAAGTCCGGGCCTTCAGGAGCGGGCGGCATCCGTATGCGGGAGGCTCGGCATTCCGTACCACGTTCTTGACCTGGAGGATTCATTCCGGAAAAAGGTGATGGATGATTTTGCCGATAACTATACCCGCGGGACTACCCCTAACCCCTGTATCCGGTGTAATGAAAGAGTCCGATTCAGCGAGTTTTACGACAGGTGTCTTGAAACAGCTGCAGCATACGCGGAGTCGGAGTCGGCTGCCGGAAAGCCGCCTTTTTCGGAAAATGATTTCAGGTTCTGTACCGGTCACTATGTACGGACCGAACAGCGGGGCGGGCGGACATTTTTAAAGAAGGCCCTGGACCCGGCAAAGGACCAGTCCTATATGCTCTACCGGATTCCTTCCTGGGTTCTGAACCGCTGCATCTTTCCGCTTGGAGAGTACAAAAAAGAAACAATCAAAAAGATCGCAGCCGAGCACGGTTTTTTCGGAACAGCCATTAAGGAAAGCCAGGATATCTGTTTTATTGATGATGATTATGTATCGTTTCTGAAGCGCCATCTGAGCATCAGTGCTCTGGCAGAATATGATAAACCCGGCAAAATCTTCGACACCGACGGTAACTATCTCGGGCCCTCGCGGGGATTTCTGCACTATACGATCGGGCAGCGGAAGGGGCTGGGGCTTGGAAACGGGCCCTGGTATGTGACGGCAGTCGATGCTGTAAAGAACCGGGTAACAGTCGGAAGGCAGGACCAGCTGGGCGTTGATGAATTCACGGCAGCTGAACTGAACTGGTTCATTGATGCTTCCACTTCCTTCGCAGGGGGCAGTCTCGAGTGCCGTGTTCAGCTGCGGTACAATTCGACTGAGTATCCATGCACCGTCAGTCTCACGGAGGACGGCTCTGCCGCGGTACAGCTTGGGCGGAAAGCGGTTGCGACGCCCGGTCAGTCGGCGGTGTTCTACGACGGGGACCTGGTGCTGGGCGGCGGAATAATTCAGCGAAGCAGTGATTAACCCCATATCTCCCGAAGCTGAAATAATCTATCTTGAAAAAACGGACTCTACAATGCTGGAAGCCCGCAGGGCGGCTGCCGCCGACAGCACTATCGCTTCGGGCACGGTTATACGCGCCGGCTACCAGACGTCCGGCCGCGGCCGCCTTGCCGACCGCCGCTGGGAAACTGAAGCCGGCGAGGGGCTGCTGTTTACGGTTATTTTTACAAAACCGGACCTTGATGCGAGGCTTAAGGGCAAACCGTTCACCCTGCTGCCGCTGCTGTGCGGACTCGCGGCTGCCCGCGCTGTAGAGGATTACCTGAATGAAGCAGCGGTTTCTGAAATACGGATAAAATGGCCGAACGATCTGCTCGCCGGCGGAAAAAAGATCTGCGGCATCCTGTGCGAGGCGGCCGGTGATTTTGTTTATGCCGGAATTGGGCTGAACCTGAATCAGACATATTTTCCTGACGGACACCGGCGTCCCGCGGCATCTATACGCATGTTTACCGGCAGCACTGCGGACGGGGACGATCTGCTGCTGCGGATACTCGGTCGGCTTTCGTCGGTCCTCGGCAGCAGCAGCTGGCAGGCTGACATTAACAGCCGCCTTTACGGAATAAACAGCCCTGTGAAGGTCCTTGCCGGTCTTGCCGAAGAGAGCGGGAACTTTGAGGTAATACAAGGAATCCTCTCAGGGGTAAGTGATGCCGGTGCGGTCCTTATTGACTCAGGCGATAAAATTGTTCCGGTCTACAGCGGTGAGCTGAAGGTTTAAAGCAGCAGGATATAAAAAAACCCGGCAACGATAGCCGGGCTGTGGTTGATGCTTTTTCAATTATTCGTAAAGATCGAATGTGAATACACCGTCAGAACCTTCAGTGAAACCGGAAGAATCAAGCTTGTCGTTGACATCAGTCCAGTAAAGTCTTGTTTTGGGGTAGGTGAGTGTTTCGATTGTGAATGAATACGCTGAGCCCGAGGACGGAGTCAGGGTCAGTGTTTTTGATTCTTCATCGTAAGCCCATGTACCGGTCTCTCTGCCGCTGTTGTTTGTGTCCTGTATTCCGAATGCCAGATATATGAATGTGAATGTATACGTGCCGTCTGCCTTGAGATCGAAATCGTATTCATTTTCCAGAAGTCCGCCGTCTTCGCCAAGCTGGCAGAACCAGTCACCAACGATTGTGTCGGATGTGAGTGCTGTACCGCTGCAGCCTGTAAAAACAGCTGCCAAAACCATAATTACAATTAAAATACCTAAATTACGCTTCATTGAACGCTCCTTGCTATTCGAATACACTGATTTTAGGAGCTGAATCTTAATTCAATCTTAAAAAAGGAATCAAATTTAATGTGGATATTTAATGTTGATTTAAGCTTGGGAATTTATTATTCGTGTTATAACCGAATGATATGAACTTTTTACTAGTTAAAAGTGTCTGCTGATAATCGCCGTTATTTTGAAATCGCAAACGCAGACGAGGTATTCGGACTTCCTCCAGGATTGATGAACAGGTTTAACAGCGGGTTTGTCAATCCTCTTTTTATTTTCGGGGTTTTATTCCGAGTTTGAAGCAGAACTGTTCTGTAAGGCCGCTGTAGAATCCGGCGGGTGCAGCTTTGCGGCTTCCGCCCGGGTAAAACTGCAGGTGCCTGGCTCCATGTTTAGTCGTAATTCGCGCTTCAAGCCTGTCGACACTGACAAATCTTCTGGTCCCATATTCCCGTATAAATTCAATTGTCTGAATATGTTTCCCTGCATGGATTTCAAAAGAACTGCCGGGAATTGTGACGGCTTCGCTGCGGAAATTCTGGCGGACGGTTACGGTTGAATCAGGTGTATGGATTTCGGGGTCGGTCTCGCCGATTCGTATACTCAGTTCAAGCGGTGCGGAAGCTGTAACTGTATCTTCCGGTTCAAAAACCGGGTAGTCAACACAGCATGCTATAAAGCATTCGTCCGACACTCGGTTGAAAAAGAAGTCGGTAATAATTCTGCGGATACAGTCGGTTTTCTTGCATATCTGGACGGATCGCAGTCCGTAATCCGAGTCAGTGTCTAATGCGAATGCGCTTTCATTCCTGTAGTCGATTTTTTTAAGCGAAGACTGAAGATAGGTTCTGCTCTCTATTTTTATCGAATCTGTACTGTTTTCGAAAGAGATTTTTTTCAGGTGTCCGCGGCTGAACTGCAGATTGAACGGACTGCCGGCAAGGGTCACCTGTCCGTTCATATTTGAAGTCAGTACAGGTTCGCCGGGCGATACGGGCTCAGACAGCCTCCTTCCCGCCGGAAAATTCGCAGGATCCGTTTCAGCGGCTATGATCTGATCCTGTTGAGCATCTGTTTTTTTATATTTCGAACGAAATTTCACCATATACTGCTATACTTTTTGCACTGAAAAGGGTATAAAGTCAACCACTATAGTGATTTATAAGAATCTCAGCTTAAATTTTGAATTTTTCTGTTGATGATAAGAAATAAAATTTGTATCTTAATACAAGAAAATTCAATCAGAACTTAAGCCACCTCCAGAATTGAGGGGCTAGCAGGGCCTTATTTTAAGTCCGGACTCCCGGCCGGTGCCCTGTATCGTATACTAAATAAGAGAGGTATTAATAATGGCAAAGCAGTTACAGTTTGATGAAAGCGCAAGAAAATCGCTTTCAATCGGTGTTGAGAAACTTTCCAACGCAGTCAAGGTAACTCTTGGACCCAAGGGAAGAAATGTTCTTCTCGACAAAAAATTCGGAGCTCCTACAGTAACAAAGGACGGTGTTTCAGTTGCACGTGAAATCGAACTTGAAGACCCGTTTGAAAATATGGGTGCTCAGCTTCTTAAAGAAGTAGCAACAAAGACTAACGACATTGCCGGCGACGGTACCACTACAGCAACCGTTCTTGCATACTCTATTGCAAAAGAAGGTATGAAGAGTGTTGCAGCAGGAATCAACCCCATGGGTATCAAAAGGGGTATCGATAAAGCCGTAGAAATTGCAGTCGAAGAAATCAGAAAAACCGCCAAAGAGATCAAAGACAAGGAAGAAATCTCACAGGTGGCCACAATCTCTGCAAACAACGACAGAGAGATTGGTGAAGAGATTTCCAACGCGATGGAGAAAGTCGGAAAGGACGGTGTCATTACCGTTGAAGAATCAAAGACCATCGAAACTACCACAGACTTTGTTGAAGGTATGCAGTTCGACAGAGGTTATCTTTCTGCCTACTTTGCATCAAACCGCGATACCATGACTGCTGTCATGGACGATCCCTATATCCTTATCTACGACAAGAAAATTTCCAATATGAAAGAACTTCTTCCTATCCTTGAGAAGGTTGCCCAGACAGGAAAGGGTGTTCTGATTATTGCTGAAGATGTTGAGGGCGAAGCTCTTGCAACCCTTGTTGTAAACAACATGAGGGGAACCCTGAATGCAGTAGCCGTTAAAGCTCCCGGTTTCGGCGACAGAAGAAAGGCTATGCTTGAAGATATCGCAATTCTTACAGGCGGAGAGGTTATTTCAGAAGATATCGGTCTTAAGCTCGAATCAGCAGAACTTGATCAGCTTGGTTCAGCCAAGACTGTTAAGGTTGAAAAAGAAAATACTACAATCATCAACGGAGCCGGAAAGGCTTCCGACCTTAAAGACAGAATCGGTCAGATTAAGGTCCAGATTGAAGATACTTCAAGCGATTACGATCGTGAAAAGCTTCAGGAAAGACTTGCAAAACTCGCAGGCGGTGTTGCTGTTATCAATGTCGGCGCAGCTACTGAAGTTGAACTCAAAGAGAAGAAGCACAGAGTAGAAGACGCCCTTTCAGCAACAAGAGCAGCTATCGATGAAGGTATCATCCCGGGCGGCGGACTTACTCTTATTCAGGCTGTTTCAGTTCTTGAGAAAGCTGACGAAAGCGGTCTTACCGATGATGAAAAAGTCGGTTTCAAGATTGTTAAAAGAGCGCTCGAAGAACCCATCAGACAGATTGCCGAAAACGCTGGTGTTGACGGTGCAATCGTTGCCGAACGCGCAAAGAACGAGAAGAAGGGTATCGGATTTAATGCTGCAACCATGGTATGGGAAGACATGCTTAAGGCCGGTATTATCGACCCTGCAAAGGTAACAAGAAGCGCACTTCAGAATGCGGCTTCAATTGCAAGTCTCCTTCTTACAACTGAATGTGCAATCACAGATATTCCTTCTGCTGAACCTGCAATGCCTCCTGGAGGCGGAATGGGCGGAATGCCCGGCATGATGTAATCAAAACTGCGAAGCAGTTTTGATTCAGGAGTTTTTGTGTGAACGCTAAAACTCCATTGGTTAATGATATTTACGCCCTGCCCGGAACGGGCGGGGCTTTTTTGTTTGATTATTTTTCGGAGGCGGTATGACAAGAGAAGAATTTGTTTTTTCTGTGGGGTTTCAGGGAGAGTCGGCAATAATCGACGGCAAAGCCCGAAAAGCTAATAAAGGACTCGATACTGCAGGTCTTGTTGAGAAAGGTTTGTTTCGCGCCGCGTTCTGTTCCGCGCTTTTTGATAATAATGAAACCGATATGAAAATAGTGCTTGAAGCCTACAATTCACATAGCGGGGCTTCAATGAAGACCGTCGATGATATGAAAAAAATGCTCGGAATCTACACAGTTCCGGACGGAATAAAAAAGATCACTGTTATAAATTAAATCTCTATATTTGATTTCCATGCTACAATTGCATATAACATTTGCGGAGGCTTGGTGTGATAAAAGCAGTGCGCATTGCAGTTGTAGGACTTGAATTCGGGGCCGAATTTATTCCGATTTATCAGGCTCATCCGGAAGCGGAGATGGCGGCTGTCTGTCAGCGGACAAAAGAGCATCTTGATCGGGTTGGCGAAGCTTTCGGGGTCACCGAACGGTATACCGATTACTCAGAACTTCTGAAAGATGACAGCATCGACGCTGTTCATATTAATACCCCGCCGATGGCCCATGCCGATCATGTGGTAGACGGACTCGAGGCTGGAAAGCACGTAGCCTGTACTATCCCTATGGCGCTCAGCGTTGAAGACTGCAAAAGAATTGTTGAAGCCTCCGATAGGAACGGCAGGAAATACATGATGATGGAAACTGTCGTATACAGCCGGGAGTTCCTCTATGTTAAATCTCTGTACGATTCGGGCGAGCTCGGCCGGGTCCAGTTTTACCGTTCCTCCCATCAGCAGGATATGACCGGGTGGCCGTCATACTGGGAGGGCTTTCCGCCGATGTGGAATGCAACCCATGCAGTATCTCCGACTCTGGCGCTGCGCCGTGATGAAGCGGAATGGGTCCAGTGCGCCGGTTCGGGAAGGATCGAAGAACGGATGATCAGCCAGTACAATTCCCCGTTCGCGATAGAATCGACCCATATCAAATTCAGGAATACGGATGTATTTGCCGAAGTTACCAGGTCGCTGTTCGAGACGGCCAGGCAGTACCGTGAAAGTTTTGATGTGTATGCATCGAAGAAATCCTTTGAATGGACGCAGGTCGAGGGTGAAAAGCATATAATCCATACCGGAGAATCGCCTGAGCGTATCGATGTTCCGGATTTTGCCGACAGGCTGCCGAAGCCGATCAGGGCATTCACGACAGGCGGTGTGTATGATACCGGCGAACACGCTCACAGGTCGTTTATTCAGGGCGGCGGGCACGGCGGCTCTCATCCGCACCTTGCACATGAGTTCATATCATCGATAGTTGAAGATCGCGAGCCTTATCCCAATGCACGGCAGGCTGCCAATATTACATGTGCCGGGATACTGTCGCATGAATCAGCTGTACGCGGCGGCGAGAGGGTCTACCTGCCCGAGTTTACATTCTGGAAATAGGCTGTTAAACTCCGGAAGCTTTTTTCAGCAGGCTGATAAAATTATCGACCTGGGCCTGATCGGTTGACCATGAACAGACCAGGCGGATTGCCGAGCTGCCGTTTACTTCTTTTTCCCAGCGGTAAAACAGAAACTCCTTTTCCAGTTCTGTAATAATATCTTCCGGAAGAACCGGAAAGATCTGGTTGGTGGCCGATACGAATTTCATCTTATAACCGAGGGCTTCGATTCCGCTCTGAAGCTTCATAGCTGCTGCGTTGGCTGCCACCGCAAGCCGCAGGTACAGGTTGTCTTCAAACAATGCAAGGAACTGTATTCCGAGGACCCGTCCTTTTGCAGCCAGGGCGCCCTTCTGCTTCATATGATAGCGGAAATCCTGTTTGAGATTATTATTGCAGATTACCAGGGCTTCTCCGGCGAGCGCCCCGTTCTTTGTTCCCCCGATGTAGAATGCATCACAAAGCTCGGTATAATTACCAAGTTTCAGGTCGTTGGAATGCGATGTAAGCGCTGAGCCAAGCCGGGCGCCGTCAGCGTACAGAATTAAATTCAGTTCATCACACACCATACGGAGTGCTGACAGCTCTGCTTTTGAATAGAGCGTTCCGATCTCGGTCGGCTGGGAGATGTACACCAGTCCGGGTTTTACCATATGTTCGAAATGGTGTTCGGTGACGGCTTCCCTGATCATTTCAGGCCCAAGTTTCCCGTCGGCAGTATTCACCGGCAGTACTTTGTGTCCCGTCGCCTCAATTGCTCCGGTTTCATGTACATAGATATGACCGGTAGCAGCCGAGATCACTGCTTCGTGGGGACGAAGAAATGCCGATATAGCGACAAGATTGGTAAGCGTTCCGCCTGATATAAAGTGAATGTCGACATCATTTGTCCCCATTCTTGTTTTAAGCAGTTCAGCCGCTCTCAAAGAGAAGGTATCTTCACCGTAGCCGTCCGCCTGAATGTTGTTTGTCTCTGAAAGTGCCTTGAGTATTTCCGGATGAACGCCGTCTGAATAATCGTTTCTGAAACTGTACATGAGAGGACTTTAAATTCTTTTTTTATATCTATCAAGACTGAATCGGAACGTACATGAGAATCCGTTTTCAGGGTTAATCTCATGTTCTCCGTACAGTTGAGAGTTGATAATGCTGTGGATTATTGATAATCCAAGGGTGGCCGTGTTTTCGATATCGAATCCTGCGGGAAGTCCCTTGCCGTTGTCCGAATATGAAATTTCAAGAACATTATCACCGAGCATCCGGCCGTGTATGGTTACTTTGCCGACAGCACCCGGTTCGAAGGCGTATTTGAGCGTATTTATTATCAGCTCATTAAGAATAAGCCCGCATGGAACTGCGTAATCAAAAAGAAGAAAAACATCCTCAACTTTAATCTCATACAGTACCGGGTTCGACGAGTCTGAAAGACTTTCAAGCAGCGGCGGGATCAGTTCTTCAAGGTATTCACGGAAATTTATCCGGGAAAGGTCGGTTGAAGAGTAAAGCTTTTCGTGTACAAGCGAGATTGTTTCGATCTTGGACTGAATTCGCTTCATTATTCCGGTCGGATCCATCTCAGGATGCTGCATCGTGTACAGTCTGATGATGCTCGTTATCAGCTGCATATTGTTTTTTGTCCGGTGGTTGAGTTCCCTCAGCAGCGTTTCACGATCCTCGATGGATACTTTCAGTGCCTTTTCCCGCATATGAATCTGCTCTACCATGCTGTTGAAGCTTTCTGTCAGAACCATAAACTCTGTAATATTTGAGGATGGAACAGAGTGATAGGACCCCGAAGCCACAAGCTGGAATGTTTCCTGAAGCTTGTCCAGCGGTTTGAGAAAATTTTTGAGTATAAGAAGGATGAACAGAATGTAGCATGCGGCAACAAGGACCATAATTCCGAAGAAAACAAAATTTATACTGTAAAACCTTTGAAAAATTACCCGGTTTGATTTAAAAACCATTACGTAGAAGTCGCTGTTTTTTGTCGCTGTTATGCTTGCAATCCCCTTCGTTCCGTTGTATGTGTCGCTGGTCGTTCCCGGGTTCCCGGAGATTGCGGTTCTGACGCACTGCATGTTGCGAAGGTTCTCGGTCAGCAGGGAATGTTCGGGGTCAGTGTGAACAACTATATTTCCGCGTGCATCGAAAACGGCGATGAATTCGGATTTGTCCTCAAGATCGATCGATATGAAATTTTCCAGCTGGCTTAAATTATAGTAGGCTACAACTTCGCCGGGAACACATCTGAGTGTCAGTGCGACGGTCGGCAAGCCGGTTCTGTTTGAAAGAAAGGTGTCGGACCAGTAAATTTTATTTGGAATCGGTTCGTTTATAAAGTAATCATGCTTTGACATGTCGATCCCGATGTAGTCTGCGTTATACGGCCAGGTATCAAGAGTTGATCCGTCCGGAGCTATCAGATAGAGACTTTCAAAGGCGTTCATAAATTCAATAAGATCAGTTATTATACAGAATGGGTCCTGCTGCCTTGCGGTAGTATGGGCCTGGTTTATATGTTTTCGTACTGCATAAAGGTAGTTTTCCGGAATTTCAAAGAAATTATCGATGCTCTGAGCAATAAATTCTGTCGTATCTTCAATTTCAGTAGTAATCCTGATGCGGTAAATCCTGTTTGTTATTAAGAATACCGACAAAGAAACAACAACTGAAAAGCCGGCAAAAACGAGCAGTGATAACAATAACTGTCTTTTAAAACTTTTTTTTAGAATTTGCATCGTGATAATTATTGTAATAAAATTAAAAAAAATCCAGAGGAGAAAACTAAAAGTGAAAAAATTGCTGACGGCAGCTTCAATACTTATTCTGCTTGTTTCCTGCTCCAAACCGGAAACCGTAGATGTCGGAATGATTGTCAGCCTTACCGGCAATTATTCTCCGCTTCTGATATCCGCCAGGAACGGGGCGCTTCTTGCCGCGGAAGAAATTAACCGGGACAACAGCAAGCTCAGGATCAATCTGATAATCGAGGATGATGAAAGCAATATCGAAACAGTCAGGCAGACAGCCCGGAACATGCTTGGTCAGGATATAGATTTTTTCCTGCTGTCGATTACAAGTGCGGCATATGCGGCTGTTGAACAGGATTTTACAGGGAGCCCGGTGCTTTCCATTTCTACTACCATTACATCGGATGAATTTCGCCGAAAGGATGACAACTTCATCCGGATGACACCGGATATTTCGAATTATGCCGTTAAGCTCGCCGGGTACACCGCTGAGGCGGGTAAGAAGAGGGTCGCTATTGTCTATGACGCAAACAATATTACGTACGCTGAAACGATGTACGGTGTATTCATGAATACCCTCGACGCGGCCGTATCAGGTGCTGAATACAAACTGTTTGAGTACAATACGCTTGAATCCCCGTCATTCCGTGAACTCGGCGAAAAAATTACAGCATGGTCGTCTGAGACCGTCCTGATAATTACCAGTGCGTTTGATGCCGCCCTTATCTGCCAGAACCTCAGAACCGGTGAGCCGCTTCTGCTTCTTGCACCCTGGGCGGTTTCCGATGAGCTTATTAAAAACGGGGGTAATGCCGTTGAGAATACTGTCTTTTTTCTGAAAGATACTTCAGGAGAGAGCAGTGAAAGCTATAAAAATTTTGTCGCGGTTTATAAGGACCGCTTCAGTTCAGATCCGTCTTTTCAGTCGGTTATGAATTATGATGCCGTCCGGTTTTTGTACTCAATCATCAGGCAGCAGAAGAGTATTACACCTGACGCTGTGAAAGCCGGCATACTGAACACTGGTTCATATGAAGGTGTTGACCAGGTTTATACAATAGATAAATACGGCGACTGCTCTCATCCTCTTATAGCATCAACAATAAAAAACGGTAAAATTATAGATCTGCAGCAGAACGGCAGGTAAATTACGTTCGGCCGACAACCGTTTGGAAGTTGCCCTATAAAAGCGGTTATAGAATTATTAAAACCCTGAATCGTTTAAATAATCCTCTTCGCCCTGTTTTATTTACCCAAAATATCGCTTTCAAGAAGCAGTCATGATGCATCTTGCTGTTCTGCCGATGTCAGTCTTGACAGTTGGGCTGTAAATTTGCATATTATAGATAACAGCGAAGACGGAGACGAGTATACGGATCATCCGGTAACCAGAGAGCGCATCCTAGGCTGGAAGATGCGGACCGGTCCCGTAGAAAACCACTCCAGAGCTGCCTGTCGGAACGGATTGCCGCTTATGCTGCAGTCCCTGTAATTCAGGCCGCCATGACGGCGTAAACTCCGAATGAGTGCGAAGACGTATTGTGTTCAGCGGTTTAACCGGCGCAGTTGTTTTCGAAGTAAGGTGGGACCGCGGACAGCGGAGCTTTTTCTGAGCTCTTATGCTTTTCGTCCTTACAATAAGTAAGGACGGCATGCGTAAGGGCTTTTTTTATATCCGGAACCAAATGAAGCAGCCCGTAATTGTCCGTCCGGGGGAGATATTATGAGCAAAGACGAAAAACAGGAAAAACTTGATCTAATCAGACACTCTACCGCGCATATCATGGCTGAGGCGGTGCTGGAGAAGTTCCCCGAAGCCAAGATTGCTATCGGGCCTTCAATTGAAAACGGATTTTATTACGATTTTGATCTGCCGCGTTCCATTACACCTGAAGATCTTGAAGAGATCTCCGAGGGAATGCGTGAGATCATGAAAGCAGGAAAGGATTTTGTCCGGAAAGAGGTAAGCAAGGCAGAGGCCCTGGAGATCTTCAAGGGCCAGCCATACAAGGTTGAACTAATTAATGAACTGCCTGAGGGAGAGGTTATAACAACCTACAACCAGGGCGGATTTACCGATCTCTGCCGGGGTCCGCATGTAGAAAACACCGGCAAGCTTAATCCGCAGTCCTTCAAGCTGCTGACAATTGCCGGCGCCTACTGGCGCGGTGACGAAAGCCGTCCGATGCTGCAGCGAATCTACGGTACAGCCTGGGCCAACCCTAAAGATCTGCGGATGCATCTGCAGCACCTTGAAGAGATGGAAAAGCGTGATCACCGTAAGCTCGGCAAAGAACTTGATCTTTTCAGCCTGCATGAAGAAGCCGGACCCGGGCTGGTCTACTGGCACCCCAAAGGCGCCCGCATCAGGCTTGCTATTGAAGACTTCTGGCGGAAAGAGCACTATAAAAACGGTTACGAGCTTGTATACACTCCGCATGTAGGTAAATCCTGGCTGTGGGAGACTTCGGGGCACCTGGATTTTTACAAGGAAGGCATGTTCAATTCGATGGAAATGGACGCCAGCGATTACTACGCCAAGCCGATGAACTGCCCGTTCCACATAATGATCTACAACAATAAAAAGCGCTCCTACAGGGATCTGCCTTTCCGCTGGGCCGAGCTTGGAACCGTTTACCGCTACGAGAAATCGGGTGTTCTGCACGGCCTTATGAGGGTAAGGGGTTTCACCCAGGATGACGCGCACCTGTTCTGTACTCCGGAGCAGATGGATGAGGAAATTGCCGAAACCCTGAGGTTCTCGCTTTTTATGCTTAAATCATTCGGTTTTGAGAATTTCAAGGCATACCTTTCAACAAAGCCTGTCGGAAAAAGTGTGGGTGAAGATTCCAAATGGGACGCTGCAACCGAGTCGCTTCGAAAGGCAATTGAGAAAGAAGGCCTCGAATACGACATTGATGAGGGCGGCGGGGCTTTTTACGGTCCGAAAATAGATCTTAAGGTCAAGGATGCGATGGGGCGCGACTGGCAGCTGTCTACTATTCAGTTTGACTTCAACGAACCTGAACGCTTTGACATGACATTTGTCGATCACGACGGCAAGGAAAAACGTCCGTACATGATACACCGCGCGCTGCTCGGTTCAATCGAACGCTTTTTCGGAGTTCTGATTGAGCACTTCGGCGGTGCATTCCCCGTATGGCTTGCACCGGTGCAGGTCTGTGTAATTCCGGTTGCCGAGGCCTTCGACGATTACGCGAAAAAGATTTCTTCCGAGCTGAAAGCCGCGGGAATCAGGGTTGAAACTGATCTTTCGGACAGCAGAATGAATGCCAAGATCAGAAACGCACAGAACCAGAAAATTCCGTACATGCTTATTCTCGGCGAGAAGGAGCGGGACGAAAATGCTGTTTCGGTACGCCTGCGCACCGGAAATCAGACAAACGGTGTTCCTTTTTCCGAATTTTTACAGAATATTAACGAAAAAATCAGTAAAAAAGAAGATTTATAGATATTTTACTGATATATTATGTTCAGCATCACAAAATAGCGACCCCACACGGGGCCGCTATTTTAATCAACAGCCTAGCTGCGGGCAGCGATGGGTGTTCGTTGTGCAGTAAATAAAGTGTATGGCCGGGTTTAATACCTGACACTGCAAGAGAATATTCCCTTGAAGGGGAGCTCTCTGCAGGCAGCGGGGTACTGAACACTCCCGGCGAATAAAAAAGTATAGAATTGAAGTCTTTATACCAATCCTCCGATATTTAAAAAGCAAAATAGTACATTAAAAAAACCGTGATAGGGAACGAATATATGAAACACATATGGACAGCCATCGTGCTGCTCTTGTTAACAACAATACCTCTCTTTTCTCAGGATGAGCCTGAAGGATCTGAAGCGACTCAAGCGCCTGAAGAGTCTGCAGCTGCCGGCGGTTATCAGCTGGTTGAAGGACTTGAGACCTGGCATCATGAGATCGATATATCAGGATACCCTGCCGGAACATACAACATCGTTATAGAGGGTGTTGATAAGGCCGGAAACGTAACCCAGGAAGGTCCGTTCGACGTATATATAGATCCGGATTCAGATAAACCGGTCGTAAATATATCCAATCCCAAACCAGGGATGAAGGTGAACGGCAACCTGAATATTATTGGTACATGTGTTGACGATGACGGTGTTTCAGGTGTTGAAATCAAAATAGACGACGGCGTTTTCAGAAAGGCGGAGGGCACTGATTTCTGGTCGTTTTTTCTTGAAACCGAAAAACTCAGTGACGGCCCTCATACGGTTTCGGCTCGCGGCACCGACATAAATGGTCTGCCGGGAGAAGAACAGAGCGTAGGGTTTATTCTTGACCGTTCGGTACCGCGTACAAAAATGACATCGATTCAGGCCGGAGCCCTTGTTCATGACAGGGTCGTTCTGGAAGGAATCTCGGAAGATCCCAACGGAATTGAAAAAATTGAATTCAGTACGGACGGACAGTTAACCTACCAGACGCTATACGTAAGAAATCTGTTCAGCGATATTAATGCTGAATTCAGTCTCAGAATAAATACCAGGGATCTTCAGGACGGTCCGCAGATTTACTGGTTTAAAGCCACAGATCAGACCGGGTCCGTCGGATTCACACCATTCCTGTTTTTTGTTGATAACCAGGCGCCGCAGCTCGAGATTATTTATCCTGCAGCCGGTGATTCGGTGAACGGCAAATTTATTGTCGCCGGTTTTGTCGCGGATGAAATCGGTATTGAAAAACTCGAATACCGGAAGGGGCGGGAAGTACCGGTAGAAATACCACTGTCGGTGGGTGATCCCTACTGGTTTCAGGAATTTGATTTTTCCGGTCAGCAGAAAGCCGATATAAGCTTCATATTGACCGATAAAACCGGGAACATTGTCGAGAAAAAGGTTCAGTATGTTCTTGATGCGGCTGCGGATAAACCGCTGATTGAACTTTTAACGCCCGAGGAAAACGGCGTCAGCAGCAAACTCAGAATTTCAGGATGGGTCTCGGATGACGATGCAGTCGCTTCGGTTGTTTACTCAATAGACGGCGGCGAAGCAGTCACCGCCACGGCCGGTTTTTCATTCGACATCAGTCCGCCTGAGCTTAATGCAGGACTGCATAAAATCGAAATCTACGCTGTCGATACGCAGGGTATCAGGAGCGATATAATTAAAAGATCGTTTTCGGTAATCCGTGAGCAGCCGGCAATAAAGAGCGATAAGCTGATTCCCGTCGAGGGAGATTCATCGGAAGAATTCATTCAGGCGATGGTTATCGATACCGGAATCTACAAAAGTTTTACAGGGCAGATACAATACCGGAACCAGCCGAAAGTTGCATTTTACAGTGTCGACGACGGAGAGGAGCTGAAGCTTCCGCTTTCTTCACAGGATAGTCATGATCCCTATACCAGTTTGCGTGCATTTTCGGTGCCGCTCGCCAAAATGCTGCCGGGTTATCATTCCATTAAAATCACCACTACCGATGATGCCAGACTTTCTTCCACCAGGATTTTTTATCTTATGATCGTTGATCCTGCAGCCGGCAGTGCCTCGAAACAATTGTACTCGGCGGATTCAAGATTTAGCAACAGCGGGAAACCAGTAAACGGACTTGTCCGGCTGACTGAAAAAGATGATCAGGTAGTCTTCTTTCTGGACGGCGAGAAGGTTAAAGATGCAGTGCTTTCAGAAAACGCGGATTTTCTGCGGATAGTAAAGGACGGGAGCCGTGTTATTCTTAAAACAGCATCGGCCGGGTATGCTGAAAATGTCCAGCTTACTATAACTGCGGCAAGCGGAAAGGCTTATAATGTCGGGCCTTTCAATATCGGAGCTGATGATGCGCTTCCCGTATTAAATCTGACAGCTGATCCTGCCGGTAAGATTATCTCAGGCGATATTCTGATAGCCGGGCAGGTTACGGATAATGTCGGCCTTCAGGAGCTTAAATATTCACTGAATGGAGGCGAGTTTAAGTCCATTCCTGTTGAAGAAGGCTCTTTTTCGGTTTCAGCAGCCCTTGATAAGGTCGGCGACGGAGGTGTTCTGTTAACGGTCATGGCGGTCGACAGGCTGGGCAACCAGGCCCAGAAGACTTCGCTGTTCAAAAAAGATACGGCAGCGCCGGATCTGCAGCAGATAATACCGTTAAAAAGTATGAATGCGAACGGAGTGGTTAAATTCCTGGGTAGGGTTGCAGACAAAAGCCCGCTGCAGTCGATTGAATATTCGACCGATGGTGAAAATTACACCCCGGTTGATAATTCAGTCTACCCTTCACTGAAGATTGATCTTACAAGCGGCGATTCAGATGAAAAAAAGCATATTTTCCGTCTTACTGATACTGCCGGGAATGTTTCGGAAACCGAGCTGGTATTAAAGATCAATACCGATGAAGATACGCCGGCTGTCGCAATTCAGATTCCGGAAAATGATGTGCTTGTAAAAAGCGACTTTGTAATTTCCGGTATGGCGTTTGATGATGATCAGGTTGCGAGCATACAGTACAGTATTGACGGCGGAGAGTTTACCGAGATAGGTTCAGGAAATAATTTCGAGATACCGGTTTCCATTGCGGATATCTCGGATAATAACCATTATTTTGAAGTCAAAGCCGTTGATTTGAACGGTGTAGAGAGTGAGCCGGACAGGCTGAACGTGAACGTTTCGAAGAACGAGCCGTTGTCCGTCCTGCAAAGTCCCGATATTGACGCAGTAGTTCGCGGCGAGGTTCTTTTGACCGGAACTTCGGAAGACATGAACGGAATCAGCAGGGTGCTGATCTCCTACGATAATGGAAATACATTTAACTTGGCCGAAGTACAGGTTAAAAATGCCGAAGTCCTGCCCGAAGAAACGCCGTCTGCAGATGCTCCTGCCGAAGAAACTTCGGCCGAGACAGTCCCGCAGATCAGCTCCTCGGCTTTAAACAGTCAGGTCAGCTGGAGCTATGATTTAAATACTGAGCTTCTCGAAGACGGAAGCCATTCCCTGCTCATTAAAGCAGTTGATAATTTCGGGGTTGAGGGTCTTTATACAACACTGATAAACATTGATAACACAGACCCTGTGATTGAAATTACCGGGCCGCGTGAAGGCGAGTACTTCGCCGGTGAGATAGAACTCAAGGGTAAACTTTCCGATAATATCGAGCTTGCAGAAGTCCGGGTGGACATTCAGAACCTCTCGTCGGAAGAAAATGTGCTGACTAAAGAACTACCGCTTGATGAGATCCTAATTCAGAAAATTGATTTATCGGATTTTCCGCAGGGCTGGATAAATATGCGTATTACCGCTGTCGATAAGACGGGTAATTCCGCTTCGGTAAGCCGGAATATCCTGAAGCAGGAAAGCCGGGAACCGGAAAAAGTGAGCATTCTGTTTCCTTCAACAGGATCCCAGGTGACAGGCAGCCTGGATATTGCGGGCAGAATCGAAAACTTTATAGAATTTAAGGCCGGCAGGCTGATAATTGACGACGGTAAAGCCGCAGCGATGGAAATTGACGAAGCGGGCTATTTTTCAGTCAGGCTTGAGCGGGGAGATCTCAGCGACGGGCTGCATAAAGTGACCGCTATTGTTGAAAATAGCGATGGAGAATCCGTCAGCTCGGAAATTCTGCCTTTTGAATACAGCAGCAGCGGGCCCTGGATACAAATAGACAACTTTAAAGCCGGTAATTTTGCGGTGAACAGACCCTGGCTTGAAGGAACTGCCGGTTATGAAGGCCCTGAACCTGAAAATAAAAAAGACTTTGAGGTAAAGAGTGTTGAAATAAGCCTCGACAACGGAAAAACCTTCAAACTTGCCAAGGGCGGTGAGGCCTGGAAGTTCAGACTCGAAACGCAGGAAATGGAAACCGGAGAATTATGGGTGCTGGCCCGGGCTCTTTTCCGCAACGGAAGCACAGCTGTAACAAAGACTATGGTAATTGTTGACGCATCCGCTCCTGCTGTTGAACTGCTGTCTCCGCGTGAGGGTGCCCGCTTCAACGGCACGCTGAACCTGGTGGGTACAGCTGATGATGAATATGGTCTTGAGTCTGTTTCAGTCGCACTTCGTGAAGGTACAAAAAGTTCCTATCAGGTTCCCTCTTTTATTCAGGGGCTTTATATAGATGCACATTTTATGGGCGCCACCTATGCCGAGCTCGGCGTTGGGCTTACGTTCTTTGATGACAATGTAAAGCTTCAGGCTTTAGTCGGAATGGCCCCGCCGGGAAGGTTCACGGGTATGACCCTGGGAATAAAATTGCTGGCAAATATTGCTGTTTTACCCTGGGAATATTTCTTCGGCTATGATTTCAAGGATATTTCATCGTCTTTTGCAGTGGGTACGACGTTTGAATATTTCAGTATGCCTGATGTCGAAGGACAGCTGTTCGGCAGCAACGGTATTGTACTGGGAGCAATGATAGCACAGGCCGAACTTGTTAAATACAAGATTCCGGAATTGAAGATGTTCAGTTCGTATTCGGCTTATACCGAAATGCAGCTCTGGTTTATCTCTTCCGATGTTGATGCGGGCGTCGAACCAAGGATTACGTTCGGGCTTCGCGCGGATGTATTTTGATGTATTACAGTGTGTTACGATGTTTTTTAATTGAAAAATCGTAATTTTGAGATATCTATATATATGCATAATTTAATTATGCATTGTAATTTGGAGACTTTGTGAAGAAGACAGAATTGTTAAAAAGTAATTTATTCAGACTCATTATCAGTATGGCGGCAGTATTCCTTCTGTCCACATGCGATAACCTTCTGCAGATCGGAATGGGCAGCGAAGTGGATTTGGAATATCCTTCGAGTACGCTGCTGACCCCTGAACCGGGCGGATTCGTCAGCGGAAATATTACATTCACAGGTTCTTCAACCGATGATCAGACGGTTGCCAAGGTTGAAATATCTTTTGACAAGGGAACAACCTGGACCGATGTTGTCTTGGATGACGATGCCTGGTCATACGGCTATAATACAACCGGCAATACCGACGGCAAGCTTAGGGTTCTTCTCCGGACTACGGACGGAGCAGCCAAGGTTACTACAAGCGAGGAGTATCTGTTCTCTGTTGACAATACTCCGCCGGTGGTAATGGTAACGAGTCCGCGAAATTTTGATTCTTCAACTTTTAATACATCGGTAACGCTGACAGTTGCCGCAACTGATGTATTCCAGATTGTCAGTTTCCGTGTTAATGCCGAGGCGGCGACAATACCCGTTGGTTTTGATACTGCAACAGGCGATCCTGACACACTGACCTGGGAATCCCTTACCGGCTTCCCGAAAACGATTAATCAGTCGGCGTCTCCATTGTCATATGAATTTAATTCGCTTCCATTTACTGTCGACAGAACCCCGGAGGCTCTTCACCGGTATTTCAGATTTACATTCCGTGCGCAGGATGAGGCAGGCAATGTAAGTTCGAAGTTTTTTCACATAAATGATGTTGCGGCTATTAATGATAATCTGCTGCTGACTGTTGATCAGATTGCCGACATCCTGGAAGGAACCAATTATACAAACACCCTTGGAACAACGCTGACTGCTGCAAGTCTTACCGCGGTCGAAAGAACAGTCAGTACGGGACAACTGTTATTGGAATTTGATGAAGATACAGATCTTCCGGTTGCGAAACTGTCATTTCCGACTTCATCCTCCTCAGCCCTTCCGACGATGAGAAGTACCGACTCTCTTCAGGGTTATTTTGATGATGACGACGGAATCGATACGGCAACAATGCGGCTCAAGATTGAGAAGGCTGTCGGCTGGGACTCCCTGACTAGTCAGGCGGCATCCTGGGAAACATCACAGGACTGGATTCAGCCTGCGAATTTCGAATCGACATCCGATACCAGAATAGATTGGGAACAGCCCGTAATCGATTACGGACAGGGTGTTTTCCGCGTGACTCTCGATACAAAAGATGTTAACGGAACGGATCGCACCACCGATTATTTTGGTATCTATATGGTCAGCGACGGAGCTCCCACTCTAGAGATTAATCCGCCTGCGAACCTGAATTTTAATGATGCGATCTATCTAAGCGGAACAGCCTCCCATGCTATTGCGATTACATCCCTAACGCTGAGTATAGGTTACGGACCGACTTCCAGCCCTGTCTGGGTTTTTGCAGATCTTCCTGCAGTTTATGATGAGGGGACTTCTGTCTGGACCTTTGATACAGATGTTGTAGACTTTGCTTCACTTACTCCGGCCGGAGGACTTGATAATCTTGCAGAGGGTGAAATTCTTGTAAGGGCCGTCGCGAACGGCGAGACAACGAAAAATATTTTTCTTTATAAAGATATTACTCCCCCGACGGTGAGTTTTGATACTCCTGAAGCTGCTGCACAGCTGAATACTGATGCGTTAATCAAAGGTTCGGCTGATGACAGCTATTCCGGTTTGTCCAGCATAAAAGTGCTTGTAAGCCACCCGGATATGTCTGCTGCGGATCAGGACCCTGCAACCTCTACACAGTGGCAGCCGTACTCAGCCTCTGCCGTACTTGGTACAGACGGTTATGAATTCGGTTCATCGCTGACAAGCTGGCGTTATACCTTTGATACAACCGATTATTCAGACAACATTATAACTTTTTATATAAAAGCGGTTGATAAGGCCGGTAACGAAACTTCTCCCGTATCCCGAAATTTCGAAATCTACCAGGACAGCGACCTTCCGGTAATCTCGATGTCGAACATTGATGTTGCCGGTTCATATTTTGATAATGTACTCGCCGGAGAACCGCATCTGCTGGGCTCAATAACAGATGATGATCAGGTCGATCCTGACACATTCCGCTACAGAGTCAAAAAGCTGGATGCGACCTGGGGAAGCTGGGTTTATCCATACGCACCCGGTGAAAAAGCGCTGACAACACGGCTGGATTTCAATATAGCGGTATATGAACCCGGAACGGTTTCTACTCCGCTCGGGGAAGGCACCCGTGATGTACAGCTGTGGGTTGAGGACGTTAACGGTCTCGGAATCAGCAGAACAGCCGCTGAAAGCGGCGGCGCTCTCGATCTGGCATTTGCTGTTGACGGCAACCCGCCAACTATCAGCCTGACAGGCCCTGTTTCGGGCTCATTGAAGAACAGCTCATTTAATATAACCGGCAACGTAGGCGACGGGTTCGGAATCGATCTGGTTCAGCTGTCGTTTGACGGCGGGGTGACCTATCCGCAAACCCTTTATTCATACGGCGGTACCGGTACTCCGGTCACTTCCTACACAATAAATTATCCCGTTACTGTCGGCGGTACAGGGCTTGCTGATGGAACATATAACCTGCGTGTGCGCGCGCAGGACCTGAGCGGAAGCAGTACAAGTGAAAACTGCTCAGTAGTTATTGATACAACCAAACCGGTAATAACAATAAGCCAGCCTGATGCGTCGGCGGTTGTGAATGGTGCAGTTGCATTAAGCGGATCTATTGTAGAAGTCCAGCAGATGGATGCAACCTATTACTGGGTTGGAACTTTTGGAAGTACAGTCCCGGCTTACACTGTTGCAGATCCAACGCTGAACGGCTGGATTAAATTCGCTGATTCACGGAACCTGAGCGACAGCTGGGACAGTTACGCCGAACAGGACCCGACATTCGCAGTCCAGGATTACACAATTCACATGGTTGCGCGTGATTTAGCCGGCAACTGGAGTACAGATACCACAAGGACTGTGACGGTCAATCAGGAATCTGACCGACCTGTCATAGCTTTTACAAACATAGATGAAGCAGGCAGCGGAATGCCGTCTCCGATAGGAACTGCGCCTGATAATCTATTAGGTTCGAATGCAGCTATAAGCGGTACGGTAAGCGACGATGACGGTGTGACTTATACCGATATGCTGATATCAACCAGCAGCTATGACTGGGATACGGACAGCTGGAGCTCGTGGAGCTCATGGACGGCAGTCAGCGTTCCATACACAAGTACCCGTACGTCCTGGAACTGGTCAAAATCAGTGTCAGGTCTTGGAGAAGGCGTTCACCAGGCAATGATAAGGGTCCTTGATAAAGACTTCAGTACCACCCTGCCTGGCGGAGCAACCATAGCTGACCTGCTCGATACCGATACAGTTGCAGAACATCCTACCTGGTTTAAGTGGAACCAGACAGGTATTGTCGAGTTTGCAATAGATTTATCCGCACCTGCAGTAGGAATCGACGTTCCGTCGAAAACTATCACCTCCGGTGCGTATAGTATGACTGGAACTGCAAGCGACAGCAGCGTAATCAGTCAGGTTCTTGTCAGTACCGACGGAGGAACAACTTTTAGTACAACCGGTGTCACGATAGACAGCGGGGCCGGAACGGGAGCAGTAACCTGGTCATGGACAGGTGACCTGTCTGCAAAACCTGATGGTGCTTTTACGCTGAAGGCAAAGGCCGTTGATGCATTTGCAAAGAGCTCAGTATCTGATTTGACGGTAACCATAGACAAAACCGCCCCGGTAATTACGATTTCCGCGCCTACTTCACTTGATGTCGTTAATGATCAAGTTGCATTAAGTGGAACAATAGTTGAAGTGCAGCCGATGGATGCGACCTATTACTGGGTTGGAACTTTTGGAAGCACAGCCCCGGTCTACGACATTGCTGATCCAACATTGAACGGCTGGAAGAAATTTAATGATCCAAGAAACCTGAGCGCCGGTTGGGATAGTTATGCTGCCCAGAATTCGACGTATGTGACAGAGGATTACACCATTCATATGGTTTCCCGTGACTTAGCAGGCAACTGGAGTACAGATACGACAAGGACTGTTACGGTCAATCAGGAATCTGACCGACCTGTCATAGGTTTTACTAACATTGATGAGGCCGGCAGCGGAATGCCGTCTCCGATAGGAACTGCACCGGATAATCTTCTTGGTGCAAGTGCCGCTATAAACGGCACAGTAAGTGACGACGACGGTGTACCTTATACTGATATTCTTATATCAACCAGAAGCTACGACTGGGCAGCCAGTAGTTGGAGTGTTGATTGGAGTACATGGTCGGCAGTAAGCGTGCCTTACACCGGAACACGTACAACCTGGAACTGGACAAAATCTGTTTCAGGTCTTGGCGAAGGTGTGCACCAGGCAATGATAAGAGTTCTTGATAAGGATTTCACCGATACTCTTTTTGATACTGATACGATTGCAGATCATCCTGATCTGTTTAACTGGAACCAAACAGAAGTTGTTGAGTTTGCGATAGATTTATCCGCACCTGTTGTTGGAATAGATGTCCCGTCGAAGAATATCACTTCCGGTGCATACAGCATGACCGGAACAGCAAGCGACAGCAGCGTAATAAGTCAGGTACTTGTCAGCACCGACGGCGGTGCGACCTACAGCGCAACCGGTGTCACAATAGACAGCGGGGCCGGGACTGGCTCAGTAACCTGGTCATGGACAGGGGACCTGTCTGCTAAACCTGAAGGTGCTTTTACGCTGAAGGCAAAGGCGATTGATGCATTTGCAAAAAGCTCGGTTTCTGATTTGACTGTGACTATCGACAAAACCGCACCGGTAATTACGATTTCCGAGCCTGTTGCACTTGATGTAGTTAATGGTGATGTTGCATTAAGCGGTACGATAATTGAAGTCCAGCCGATGGATGCGACCTATTACTGGGTTGGAACTTTTGGAAGCACAGCCCCGGTCTACGACATTGCTGATCCAACATTAAACGGCTGGACAAAATTTGTTGATTCCCGGAATCTGAGCGCAACCTGGGAAAGCTATGCTGCGCAGGACCCGACGTTCGTAGCAGAAGATTACACAATTCACATGGTTGCACGTGATTCAGCCGGCAACTGGAGTCTTGATACGACAAGGACTGTGACAGCTGATCAGGAATCCGACAGACCGGGTATTGAGTTTACGAATATAGACGCAGCAGGCAACGGAATGCCGTCGCCTTACGGAACCACGCCAACAAACATCCTGGGAGCAAACGCAGCTCTCACTGGTACTGTAAGCGATGACGACGGTGTGACTTATTCAGATATGCTGATATCTACAAGAAGTTATGATTGGGATACGGAATCCTGGGGGACCTGGAGTACCTGGGGGGCAGTAACTGTGTCTTACACCGGCACCCGAGCGTCCTGGAACTGGTCAAAATCTGTATCAGGACTTGGCGAAGGTGTTCACCAGGCAATGATAAGGGTCCTTGATAAGGATTTCAGTACTACACTGCCTGGCGGAGCAACTATAGCTGATTTGCTTGATACCGATACAACAGCCGATCACCCGGACTGGTTTAAATGGAACCAGTCTGCAGTTGTGGAATTCGCGATAGATCTATCCCTGCCATCAGTATCGGTCAGCAGTCCGGCAAGCGGTACCTATGTAAACGCGCCTTTTACCATAACCGGCAGCGCTTCCGACTCAAACCGCCTGCTTGAATATGATCCGGGCAGCGGGCTGACTGATTATATTCTTGTTCTTGAAGACGGCGGAAGCGACTGGACCGGGGCTGTACAGACTGCTGTCGACAGCGGAACCGACGTCTGGACTTACGGAGCCGATTTTGCGGTGGACGGAACTGCTGATGGGTATAAGACCTGGCAGTACCGGGCAGAAGACCGCATGGGCAACATAACAACACATGAGTTCAACTTCACTGTTGATACAATACCTCCGACGGTCTCGATTGCGTCCTTTGTTCCGTCAGTCCCGGGTTATGCCGATTATGTAAATGGAATTGTAAAATTCAGTGCCGCCGCGGGAGATGATAACCAGATAATTCAGCAGGTTAAATACTGGGTGCTGTTGAGTACCGACACCGCTCCGACTGCGTCAACCTTTGCAGCCGGCGGAACGGTTCTGACGGCCCCGTACACCGGAACTATAGATACTACTGATACAGGAACATATACCGATGAAACATACTATACTCTTTACATCGGAGCAGCAGACAAGGCCGGCAACAAGACAATAATCAGCAGGGAATTTTACATCAGCCAGGTTTCAGATTATCCGCAGATAACTCTGACAAACCTTGACGACAGTATTAATATCATCGGATCGGCTTCTTCCAACCTGCTTGAAAGCAACCCGAAGATTACCGGTACAGTATCTGATGACGACTGGGTAGATTCGACGAGTCTTAAAATCAGCATAGACGGCGCGGCTCCCGTACCGGTTACTATCAGTACGACCGGAACGGAGGTAGCATTCAATTATTCGCTGAGCAGCCTGGCGGAAGGCGTACACTACTTCCAGCTGTCGGTCAGCGATACGAACGACGGGACGAACAACAGGAAGCTCGGTGAAGCAATAGCTACAACCACGGGACCTGTGGTATATCTTGCAATTGATCAGTCGAATCCTGTTGTGTCGATCGATACGCCTGCTAATATTTATACAAAAGGTCCTTTCACAATGACCGGTACCGCAACCGACGGAAATGTCGTCAGCCAGGTACTCGTCAGTACCGACGGCGGTACAACGTATTCGGCAACAGGCGTCACAATAACGAGCGGGGCAGGTACTTCGTCTCAGGTATGGTCATGGACCGGTAATCTTTCGGCCAAACCCGAGGGATCGCTGACGCTGAAAGTTAAAGCGATAGATGAATTCAGTAAGCCGACAACTGCTGATCTGACGATAAAGATAGATAAATCCGGACCGGTAATGAGTATAACGTCACCCGGCACCGGTACAACAGTAAACGGACTGATAGATTTGTCCGGCGGAGCTTCAGATGCCTACGGCATCGTATCTTACGTTGAGTATGCTCTTGACAGTAACGGCGACGGTAATATCGTAGTTGCTGACGGAGATATAGACTGGGCATTAGCCGACGGTACTTCTCCATGGACTCTGACTGGTCTCGATACAACAGCACTTGCGGATATCACCTACACACTGCATGTCAGGGGTACGGATCTTGCGGGAAATATATCCGCAGCTGATGCGACCCGAAGCTTTATTGTGGATCAGTCAACCGACAGGCCGACTATAATCAGCAGTACGTTGAATTCAGCCGGTACCTATGCTTCCAATATATTATCAGGCACCCAGCAGATTTCAGGCACTGTGTCCGATGACGATCTTGTAGATGTAGGAACAATCTATTTTAAACTCACCGATGATTCAGGTACAGTGATTACAGACTGGGGTACCGTCTCTAATCCTACCAGCTTTAATTCAAATCTTGTAAACTGGTCCCACCAGTGGACAGCCGGGAATCTTCTCAGCGACGGAAAATATCAGCTTTACTTAAGAGCTGCCGACACCAACTATAATGCTGTTTATTATTCCGGCGACATCAATTATGCCGGAGATTACACTGACTATGCTGACATCTACAGTTTTGAAGAACTCGGACCAATCGAGTTCAGCTATGATTCTGCGAACCCGACCGGTACAGTTGACACCCCGACACAGGGGAAATATGTTTCACCTATAAGCACTGAATACTGGATTGACGGTTCAAGCGTAGAATGGATTACTCTTTCCGGAACAGCATATGACGGTAACGGTATTCAGAGCATACAGATCACCTTTAACAGCGGAGACAGCTATAAAACAGTAACTCCCGTCGATACCGGAGACGGTAAAAACTATACCTGGAGCTATGAATACGCGGTAGATTATGATTATGTGAATGATCTGGCCGGCAACGGAGTTTATACAGACAATGATGGTCTCGTCTCGTACACTGTGCTTATTACAGATAACTACAATAAGCCCACTCCGGTAAACAGCTACTTTACAGTAGATACTAACGGGCCGGTTGTTACATATTCAGAACCGGGTACGGCAGATACGATTGCAAATGGAAATGTGCAGATTCGGGGAATCACATCAGATGTATCCGGAGTTGTGAAGCATGTCTATTATGCTTTGACGGCAATAGGCGTGGACCCGACGGATCCCCCTGCTGATCCGGTTTCGGGCACATGGACCGGCTGGACTGATGTCGGGACTTATAGCTGGTCAACAACAGTTAACAGTACTGCTTATGCGACAACTCCGATACTTGCCGCCGGAACAGTGGATTCTGCAACGACAACATCATTGACAGATGACGCTCTTGACGGGCTTGCGATCGGCAGCGGCGACAGGCTGGAGATTAACGGCAGTGTTGTTGTCATAGACACTTTTGATGATTCAACCGATACGGTTTACTGGATTGACGCTATAACCGCGCCCGAAGCAGATGATTCGTATACAGTATATGATTACAATGGTTTATATAACATTCATATCCGTTCCGTAGATAATTCAGGCAATGTGAGTGACGACAGCATACTGAGCATCATCTTTGATCAGGACAGGGATAAACCCGTTATTTCATTCAGTAATCTGAATGACACCACACTGGACGGGGCAACCGATAATATTTTCGGTGCCGGTAATTCCATATTCGGAATTGTCTCAGATGACGACGGAATTAATGCATCATCTATTGAAATCAGCTATAGTTCAGACGGCGGCGGCAGCTGGAGTACATGGGGATCGGTATCTACACGCACTACAAGCAGCTTCAGCCATCTGCTTAATACGACTGATTTCCCGGACTCTCCGGCAACATACCAGGTGAAATTCCGCGTTACTGATACGCAAGCCGCTCCGGCCGGAACAGTAACGACGACCTCCCCGGTTTATGAATTCGCCGTGAACAGGTCAAACCCGAACGTCTCGATAAATGATTTTGAACTTACAGACCGCTATACAGCTGATGCCCGAAGCATCAGCACTGAAAACGGAGGCAGTCTTCCATCAGTAATATATCTTAATAATAGTTTTGATATGATTACCAGTATCAGTGACAGCAACGATATCAGTCTTGTCGAGGTCAGCTACAATGGCGCGGGATACATCAGTAATGTAACCAATCCTCTAGATATTTATGACAATGGGGACGGTACTTGGACTTTCTCAAAAGGTATTGACTTCAGCGGTGACTATGACGGCAATCCGCTCATCTCGATCCGAGTTACCGACAACTGGGTCGGGGTCACTGTTAAAACGATTACAGTTGTTACTGAAACAACAGAACCGGATGTTGCCATATCTCAGCCGGAAGAAGGCGATACTGTCAACGGTACTCTGGTGACGATTAAAGGAACAGTATCTTCAAGCGTTCCTTTAATCAGCACATCTCCTCAGATTTACATCGGGCCTAACCATACTGAATTAACCAGAGGCGGCTCGGTTAACAATTTTACAGCAACTTTTGATTCAACGAGTGCTGCGATATTCCCAGGCGGCGACGGAACATATAATATCTATGTTTTTGCCGAGGATGTAGCAGGCAATGTCAACTCCGAATACGATGTGGCGGATACAGCTAAAGCCAGTCCATTTTATGATGATATTTCTGCTCCGTTTGCATTAACTCCAGTACGATCATTTATAATCGACCAGTCTACCGATAAACCCGTGATTGTAACAGCCACGCTGCTGCCTGCGGCAGGCGCCAGTGTTGCCGGAACGGTAATATTCCAGAGCACAGTGACTGACGACGATGCACCTTCATATGTCAATCTGGAATTTGACCTTGACAATAACGGTTCGTATGAAACGCCTTTCGCTTCAAATCCAATCAATATTACAAACGGCGTCTGGTCAGCACTGATCGATCTTGCCGGAACCTACGGGGCGAACGGTTCGATCAACTATCAGGTAACCCCTTACGATAATAATGTTCCGTCAGTTCAGGGTAATTCTGTTTCCAGAAGCATTTACATAGACGCAACAGCTCCCGAAATCCTCAGCCTGAATTACAGCAGTAATACTCAGGTTAACGGCAGCATCAACCTTACCGGAACAATCCGGGACGATGCATTGCTTGATACAAGTTATATTCAGATCAGCTTTGACGGCGGCAGTACCTATTCAACGCTGTCAATGGACACTGGTCCGACGGACCTTAGTGACGGTTATCAGACCTATACTTTCGATGAAAGCATAGACACAACCTCCTACTTCAGCAATGACTCGGGCATTCTTTACGTTGTGCTGAAGGTAACCGATAATACCTATAAACAGTCGTCGGTCAACCTGAACTTTAATGTTGATAACAAGCTGCCGACGGCGATCTTCGATGAGTTCGACACACTGCCGTATGTCGGCGCAAACATCTATACTTTCGACGGAAAACCAGGTGATACTGATCCTACTAACCATATCATCGGATCTGCTTACGATACGGGACTCGTTTCCGGTATCAAAAAAGTAAACGTCTATTTTGTTAAACATGCGCCGTTTATCGATCCATCCGACGGGATAACGGTTATAAATGACGACTCTTTCATCTCGCCGAGAAGCGGAGATATTCTGTCGACAGCCGGCTATGAAGTCACTGTCAAAGACAGCAGTCTTGCTGATCAAAGCATTGTATTCCCGGATGCGGATCTGAACTTTGATACTGATCTGCAGCCGACGCATCCATATATCATTACAATCGACAACCGGCTGGAGCTCGGACAGTATGATACTCATGAGACTTTCGGTGATAATGATGGTTTTAACGAAGGGCTGAAGTCTAAGTCCGGTTACGATGAGTGGCAGGCATACTTTGATACAACACTGTTCCCCGACGGTCCTATTGATCTGTACTACGTTGTATACGACGAAGCCGGTAACTCGACATATGGTGTTGTGAACGGGCAGATGAATAACTATCCGCCGAGTATTACAAATGTTACTGTCGGTGTTACACCGCTAAATACTCCCGACAGTGTGCTGAAAGTCAGCAACACTGTAAGCAATGTAATCAATGCTGAAGATGCGAGCGGCGGCGGTGCAATTGATGTCTCCGAGTTCAAGCTGTCAGTAATCGGTAAATACTCGAATAATGGCGGTTCTCCGAATCTTGCGGATGAAGATACAGGCTTTACCTCATTCTTCTGGGGCGCACAGACCGGAGCTGTTAAGGATTTTGATTCAAAAACAGCATCAGACGGAACGCCTGCATCGGCAACAATTGCAATCAATACAGTAGCTCTGTATAGCGATACTGCTGTTGACAGTTCCACTGTGAACAGCATTACTGACACCGAGCTTGAAGGTCTGGTTATCAATCCGGGCTGGGAGCTGACGATAGACGGAAGTACTGTGGCAGTCGATACGTATGACAGTGTGAGCGGTACGATAACCTGGACAGGCAGCACTTACGGCACTCCGCCCACCGGAGCATACAGTGTCTCGGCCTTTGTCAGCGGTGAATGGTATCTTTTCCAGGCTGAGGTTAAAGATTCGGACGGTAATATTGATACATTTGACTACTATCTATGGGTCAGCAACAACGATATTTCGGCACCGGATGTCTACTTCGACGATGACCCGGACAGTGAAGGCTGGATTACGGTATCAGACGGACATCATGAACCGAAGGGCATTACGTTTAATACTGATGATCCGAATCTTTCGGGACAGATTATTCTAAGCGGTACAGCATACGATGATACAGCTGTTGATGATATCCTAATCAGATTCTTTGCTGTAGACACCTGGAGTGCGAGTGACTGGCTTACGGCTGATAGTGTTACCAGTATTGTACCGACCGGAGGAGACACAACTACAGGTTACTGGTATTCCTGGTCTTATACCTGGAATACGGATGATCTGCCTTCAACATACACGGCTGCGGCGGATGTCCTGATTCAGGTAGCAGCTGTAGATTCGTCTGGTAATACAACTGTGACACCTGCACAGAAGCAGGTAGACGTCGTTCCGTATATTACAAATATTACAGGCACCGGATTTGAAGGCGGTCTGCTCTCATACGTCAAGCGTTCAGCTGCGGGACGTTATCCAATATCTACCGGATCAACGCTGACGATAACCGGATATAACCTGCCCGGTACAGCTGCAGGAGGTTTAACAGTTGGCGGAACCTCATTGACTGCAACCGGGGCCACCGGCACGACATCGATGACGGTACCTCTGGGAACAACTGCGACTTCCGGAGCAATTATTGCTGTTACAGACAGCGTTCTATCCGACAACAACACGAACGACAACACGCTGTCGGATAACAAGGAACCGAACCTTTATAACAGCAGTCTGACCGACGACCGCTATGCGATATTCTGGAATGTTGATTCGATTCCATTGACAGGAACTTTCACAGAACCGACTATGCAGATGAACAATACCGGTACCTTCGACTGGATGTACATTAAAAACGGAAAGAACCTGTACTATCTGCCCAGCAGCGGCATCAATCTTGCAGGCGGTACCATAACCGATAAAATGCTGACAACCAGCAACGGATTAAGCGGCGGAGACTTTACCTACAATGACGACGGAAGTCTTATCTTCCTTTTCAACCATAATTCCCAGTGGACTGCAGTCAATGATACCTACGGCTTCACCGGCTCAGTTCAGTGGGGTATGATTCAGAATATAAGCGGGTATTCGTTTGTCGCCTCCAGAGATGAGGCATATAACTGGAACAACGGTCTAGGTTACGGAAAGCTGGGTATCGGCAATGTTTCTTTCAGGGACACCGAACAGCCGCTTCCATACTCGAATTACTCTGCTTACAATACCCTTGATTTGAACCGGTATAAAAACTTGAAAATTGTAACATCCGGCGGAGATTCAGCAACAAGAAACTATGTCGCATATTTTGATACCGGGGCGGAAGAAAGCCGAAGTATAGTTTTCTATGCCTTCAAGGCTGGAGATACGGCTGCTAACGTAGCCGGAACACTGAATGTGTATGAAAATGATGCTGCTGGTGCCACAACAGTAGGCCTCGGTTCGAACGACACGGTAACAGCAGCCCTGTACGCAAACATCGATAAATATTATGAGACTAACAATGCTGATGATCTCGTAGCGCTGGCTGGAACCCAGTCCAAGAACAACACCGGTATTGCCACTCCGCGAGGCAGGCAGGAGGTTACGACTGCTAACCAGGGGTATGACAGCGAGGATTTTGATCTGGCCGTGTACGAGAAAGACGGTACAAATCACTATGCCTTTATTGCCTACTTTGATGAAAAATCGAATCCGCAGGCATTGAAGATAGCTGTGAATGAATCGGCCTATAATGCGCTTCCGACCGGAAATGCGGCAGCACTTGGAACCTGGGTAACAGATACCATTGATACCAAGGCCGGGTCCGACGTCGCAATGGCAATCGACCCGAAGGGAGGTATTCACCTGGCTTACCAGGATGTAAACACAGGCTACCTGAAATATGCATATGTGCAGTATAACGATTCTACGAATACATTCTCTGCTGAAACATACTTTGTAGATGCGTTAATCGGTGCAGGGGCCAACAATAGTATAGTCATCAAAGATTTCGGCCAGGAAACGGATGATTACCGGCCGGTTATCGTAACATATTCGAGCGCCTATACGGGAACGAAGGCTGCGCTCAGATTGAGCTATCCCTTCTATAAACCGTCGAATGTAAATTTCGGTGCAGGTGCAGACAGCAGCAGCGGGCAGTTCCTCGGCAATTGGGAAACTATCGCTCTGACGGCAAACACCAATCCGGATAATGCCAAGAACTTCCTGTTTATTGACGGAAGCGGTAATGCTCATCTGGGTTATGAAGCAGGAACTCTCGAAGAGGCTTCGTTTCTTGGGCTTTGGGATTAAAAGACAAGTTTTAGGGGCTGCTTTTTGCAGCCCCTTTATTATTCAGTTACAGATTGAAAAAATAATCGCGGATTTCGCGAATCAAATCCGAAGAAGTTCCTGAAGTAATACTCGGAATGATTTTGGTGGTGTAATTTTTCCTGAAAAACGGAATCAGCATCTGCTGCCTGAGTCTGTTGACGGTACCTTCACTGGTCAGATAATTAAGAATAAAGTTCGATGTTTCCGGGTTGATTGCCGCTGACGGAATGCTGATGTAGTTTACCGAACCAATCAGCCACTTTTGTCCGGTTTCAGCTGATGAGTTCGGAAATGAAGTGAAACCAATATCATCAACCTTGTCTCCGGGAATCGATGAAGTCTGGTTTTCATTGATCAGCATAAAGGCGGCATCGCCGTTAAGCAGTTTTTTCAGTGCTACGGGCCAGTCGTTTTTAGTGTAGTCCGGGTCGACCCAACCGTTTTCAATAAAAGTTTTAAAATCCTTTAATGCCAGCTGGTAAGCCTCACTTGTATCTGAAAAGTCCGACGACAGCATATTCTCCGCGGTGTCCACCCCGTTCTCAAAGGCCGTAAGGTGCTGTATCCATGCAGCCAGCGGAAGACCGTATTTTGAACCTAGAGCGATGGGTGTGAACCCGGCAGCTGCCGTTTTTTCAAAAAGTTCGTTTAAAACATCCATACCGTTCCGTTCTGCAGTCATGGATTCTATCAGGTTACCGTTCGGGGGGATCTCAATGCCGCTTAGGGTAAGGACTGAGCGGTTGTACAATAATATCCAGCTTTTACCGTACCAGAGCTCAGATTTATAAAACATATTCTTTTCATACCGCAGAGGTGAAGAGGTTACAATCAAATCAGGAGCCGGATTCAGAGACTTTTCCCGGAAAGCTTTATCAAGGTCCTGAAAGGGAAGATCATAGAGTTTGAATTTGAAATCGGGATGCAGACCTTTCAGCCTGTCCAGCTCACTGTTGAGAATATTCTTCCGGGTATCATCTCCGAAACCGGAATATATTTGAAAGGTGCTTTCAAATGAGTATAGGCTCTTATCATTCCTGCCTTTTTTATTTGACAGTCCTATGGTCAAAATAATCGCAATAATTATAAACAGGACAATCGGTATAATTATTAATAGGTGCTTTTTTCTGAATTTTATCATGGTTATTATTCTACTTTCTTAAGCATCCAATTTCAATCGAAAATAATTTGACAGTCATCATCTTTCTTTCATATAAATTACATGGTATATAGATTACAGGAATAAAACAATAATAAAATAGTTTTATAAGATTGGAATGTGATAGACTATTCTTATATCTGGAATGTAAGGAGCTTGATGTGGCTTTACCGCTTTTTGAAGTTGGTCCTGTTGACCAGTACGTTGTGTATGCATTTGTTGCGGGTTTTATAATTGCATGGATTATCTTCGGACTCAGGATTCTGGTAATTAAATCCCGCGGTAAACGCGAGGTTCGTGACCTCAGGACCAGCCTTTCGAACAGGATTGATCTTGAAACCACGGCTCTGAATAATATGAAAAAAGAGATCGAAGAGCTAAAGAATAAAAACGCCAACCTTAAAACATCGATGCAGAACCTTTCCGGTAAACCGGGAAGGCGCGAACACATGCAGCTGCAGGTGTACCAGTCCGCCATTGAAAAGATGTCGGTAAGGGCCCCCGGATTTGCACCGGCATGGCATATTGTTCTGCAGGAATGCGAGCAGGAAACCGGGCGAAGCCTTGACGGAACGATACCGTTTATCAAAAGGCTTGTTCCGGCTGTCGGTACCGGCTGGGCTGATACCGCTGTTCAGACCGCTGCAGACACCCAGGATGAAAACACTATTAAAACGGATTCCGAGCTTTCAGGAAAAGCGGGGGGAGCCGCCGGCGTGAAGAAAAAGTCGCTGCTGTCAAAGATTACCGGCCGCAGCAGCTGATCCCGCTGTGTCGGGCCGGATTTCAGCCTTATACTGAACCGTCAGGTTCATCGAATATTATAGTGCTCCCCTCAATTCGGATTACATCGCCGGGGGCAAGCCGCTTTTCCTTCACCTTCCGGTTATTGACCCTGACTGTCTTTTCGCTGATCAGCGTGTAAACGCCTGTCTTTTCATCGTGCAGTATCGTTGCATGCATTGCGTCGATACCGGGGTTTCCGGCAATCGTCATGTCGGCATCACGGCTTGCACCTATTACTGTAGCCCCTTCTTTGAGTATTGTTTTCCGGTTTGAGCCGAGGCTCTGGATCAGTGCGGTTTTCACCGGCTTTTCAAACCGCAGCACGTACAGCATTGCTGTTCCGGCAAGTCCGAGAAGCAGCGCAATAAGGATTGCCGGCAGGGGAAGGTCCCTTCCGCTTCCGAAAAGTACCGGAACGGGAATCTCGCGGCTGTCTGTCCGACCCGCGTAAGTCAGCATCAGTAAACCGCTGCCGCCGCTGAAAGCGGGCGCCGTTACGGTTATTTTGTATTCATTAAGGATTTTATCCCTGATGCCGTTGTAAACGCTGCTTATATCGTTTGTGGAGCGGACGTCATGGAATTTACCGCCGCTTGCTTCACATATTTCCTTCAGCGCCTCGTCCCTGTCGTCCGAAATGTTTATTCCGTCAAGGCTGATGCCCGCCCTCTGAAATGCGGATTCAACGTCTGCCGGCGCGGCTGCGAACATTCCCCATTCTGGATGGGCTGTTCCAAGATGCTCGGATACCGAATAATTTTCACCGTCGGACAGCACTATAACGGCCCTTCGTCCGTATGTTTTCGGAAACACGGAAGTGATTTTTACAAGTGAATTGTATAATTCCGTATACGCCATCTCCGGTGCCGGTTCCTCAAGCTTTGAAAGGCTGCGGCGGATTTCCGCGGTATCAGCACCGAATGGTGCAAGCTCCTGCAGCCCGGTATTGAACGCATAAAAGGCAGCTCTGTCGTTCGTGTTGTCTATCCGGTCAAGGAATGTATTCAGTGCGAGCTTTGCCTGTTTGATCCGGCTGCTGCCCTGGTAGCTTTCTTCATACATCGAACCGGAGTTGTCTATCAGAAGCAGGAAATCGATTCCCGCGTCCTTGTTCGGACTTGTATCAAGCGAGTTTATCTGAAGTTCTCCGGCGGATTTTTCCTTAACAGTCAGATCATCAATTGCCGGAGTGTTGTCCGCGGTAAAATAGATGTCAATGCTGCCCTGGAAAAGCAGTCGATTCAGGTCAATCTGACTTATCTGCAGGTTATCTGCGCCAAGCTGCAGAACCGGGCTTATCATTATCAATAAAGCTAATATTTTCTTCATACTATAATTCTCCTGCTTTCCTACATGGGCAGATACAGCAGTTTCACACTTCCAAGCCTGATCGTATCCTGGTATTTCAGGTTCTGCCGGGGTCCGGCGGGCCTATCGTTAAGCAGTGTTGCATCGGAACCTGCTGTCGAGGACGATTGTGTCTGTTTTTCCGTCTCGAAGTAAACATCCCGGCCTTCTCTGAGGAATCTTCCTTCAGGTATGCTGCTGTAGCCATGCAGGTAAACATCGTCCTTCAGACCGCAGCCGACTATGGTTCTCTGTTTAATCAGGAAAAATTCGCGGTCTTTAAGCTTTCCGTTCAGCACGCGCAGTCTGCCGTAGCTGAAGCGGCGTTCGAATTCGCCTATGAACAGTCCAGTCAGCATTCCCATCATCACCAGGCCGATCAGTCCCGAGTATGATGCGCCGGGAATGTACCTGATAATCAGTTCGTAGTAGAGTCCGCCGACGAGTCCCCCTGCAAGGCCTCCGAGTGCACCGGCGATAACTCTTCTTATTGTTCGGCGGTAGATTCCGTCAATGGTGCCGATTGCCGTACCCATCAGCATCCAGCCGAAGCTTCTCCACAGCGGAATAAGGATGCTTATTGAACCGTCGGGCTGTCTGAGCATGTTCGAGGACATCAGCAGTCCCTGAGCTGAGAGCAGATGAGCCGAGGATGCAACCGCCGCGCCGACAACCGCCGCTGTAACAGCTTTGAGGGCCCCGCTTCTCAATTCTTTATAGAAGACGGCATCCGTAAAACCAAAAAAGAAACCAAAAACCAGCCCGGCCGCGGCACCCTGAAGGATCGATAGCACAAGGAAAGTCCCTAAACCCGCCCTGCCCAGGAGTTCCAGTACGGAAAATGCGGTAAGACCCGCAAACAGTCCGATCAGCATATATATTATTCGTTTTTTTGTTCCAGTCATTTTTCTGTCCTTAGTGATCCAGGGGTTCGAGGTCAGCCTGAAAAAGCAGGCTGCGTTCCGCCGGATTAATTTTCAATACCCATTCCTGTTTTTTGTAACCGTCCGCAGTCATCCGGAAGTTATACACAGCACCTGAATAGAGGGCTGTCACCGTGACCGGTGTGAACCTGCCGTCCTTATATACTTCAAGCAGGGCAGCTTCTGTGAGGTCCCAGCCCGTAAGTGCATCATGAACCTGCATGGTAACCTGCAGCAGTGCGGGTTCGGTGCCGTCTGCCGGGATTGCAAGCTCAAGCGTATGGGGATTTACTTTCCAGGAATCCAGGGTGAAAGATGTCCAGATTACCTTTGTTCCGTATGTTGTTTTAAGCCGGTAGCCTCCGGGCGCCAGCACCAGTGGCAGACTGCGTATCTGTCTGCCGCCGGGAATGAATATCAGCCCGGTTTCAATAGCGGGGTAGTCTCTGCCGTCGTCGAGGAAGAGCTGTGCTTGCGGCAGTCTGAAACGGTCCGATTCATCCGCGCCGACCGACAGCCTGATCTGCCCGTATTCAGCGGGAGAAAAGATTCTGTTGTGGATTCCTGTGAATTTCAGGCAGACGGTGCCTATAACTGCAGCAGCCGCCAGTATGGTTCCGATCGTTATAATTAAAGTCCGCAGACCGGTCTTTTTGGGGTGCAGCGGAGGAGGAGTGTCTTCCCTGAGCATCATGCACAGGCGTTCGCGCACCTCGTCCTCCCTGTACCTTCCGAGCCATTTCTCCAGTCTTCGTATTACGGTATTGATATCACGGCAGCGGGATTTTGGATTCGGTTTTATCAGCGAGTTGATGATACTTTGAAGCGCCGGTGATACAGCCGGGTTGACCCGCCTCGGTTTTTTGTAGCGGCCCTTTTGAATCAGCCGGATCGTTTCCGGGGTAAATCCGCCGGGGAAGGGTTTGAGCCCGGTCAGCATCTCGTACATCATTACCCCGAGCGAATAAAGGTCGGCACGATGGTCAACCGTGCGTGAGTTTTCAAACTGCTCGGGAGCCATGTAGGCAGGAGTTCCGAGGGTTGTTCCGTCGGTTGTAAGTGTGTCTTCGCCGGTTTCGGGGTCCCTCGTCGATGCTATACCGAAATCAGCAAGCTTGATGTCGCCCTTTTTTGAAATCAGAATATTCCCCGGCTTTATGTCCCGGTGAATGACACCCTTCGAATGGGCATATCGCAGCGCGATTGCCGTGTGAAGAGCTATCCATGCGGTTGTGCAGTTGTCCAGGTATCTCTGTTCGTCCAGAAGGTCTTTGACGGAGAGTCCGTCAATGTACTCCATTACAATATAGTGTGTGCGGCCCTGAACGAAGTGGTCCTGAACATCGACAATATTGTCGTTGCGGAAGTCCATAAGTATCCGGGCTTCACGCTTGAACCTTTCAGTAATATTCGCGTTGCCTTTGAGGGTCAGCTTTTTAAGAATGACCGGCCGTTTCAGGGTCGGATGGATTCCTCTGTAGACCTCGCCCATTCCTCCGGCTGCTATGAGTTCCTCGATAAGGTATTTATCTATTTTTTCAGGTATCTTTCCCATAATTCTTCCTTACTGAGTATCATCTTTTAAACAGACTATATCGCGTTCGGGGTTGAATATACTCATGTCGGTCACTGTTGTTATTACCCATTTATTGGGTGTGTTGACCTGAACATATCTTCCGTCCTGTCTGAAAGAATAATTCCCTGCTACCGGTCTGTGGCCGCCGAAAATTCTGCCGTACGAAGAATTTATTCCGAAGTTTGCAAGGGTGACGGCAGCGCTTCCTTCTTCGGCCCTGTTGTTGTCTATCCAGGTGAGGTTGTAAATCACATCCGGATTTTCATAGGCATTGATGACCTCATCAAGGCTGACTGCACGGCCGGGTTCACAGTGTGTGATTAGAAAGTCGGGCCCTTGCGCCATCAGCGGCAGGGCTTTTTCCCAGCGGTAGATCAGGTTGAAGATCTCATCGCCTAAAAAGTTTTCGACCCAAAGTTTAACCATTTCACCTTCGAATGCAAACTTGCGGAAGGGGTAGTTGCCTTCGCCCTGTTCATTAGCGATGTTCTCGTGGTTCCCTTTCAAAAAATGAAACTGTTCAGGAAAGGCTGTTTTTACGGCGGCAATCATTTCAAGCAGCCCGAGGTTCTCTTTCATTTCGCGGTCCATATGCCTGTGATGTTTGTAGCCTGAGAGCCATTCGTCTTCGGCCTGCTTCCAGCGTTTTCTACCCCGGGCTTCCGAGTGAAAGGCATCGCCGACACAGATTACCTGGGCAATGCCGTCAGCCATGTCGTCAATGACCGGCCGGCCTGAAAAACCGGGCCAGGTAATAACCGCTCTGAAGAAATCCATCCTCGCGTGCAGGTCCGGAATTATAATAAAGTATCCGCCTGGTTTGAGTCTTACCAGGCCCCCGGCAGTCCCTTTCCTGTTTATTGGTCTGAGTTCAGGATTCTCGCTGCGGAGGGTCATGATTCCGTCCGACAGTTTCTGCTTCAGCACATCGCCGGCAGGATAGTCCCCGCGCCTCAGTATGCTGTCGAGAACTGCGGGGATTTCAATCCTGTTTCGGCTGTTTTGTTCCAAGCTCTGCCTCAAAATCCCTGAATCGTGGTCTTGTTTATTGAGGCAAAATCTTCGGCAAGAAGCAGGGTCACTTCATCAAGCAAGCCTGCTTCTTCTTCAGGAGCCAGTTCTTCTTTGAATACTGCAATTGCGTAAGCGGGACTGCTCTTCAGGATCGGTCCTTTGCTGAACTCAACAGGTTTGCCCTTAACTATGCTGTTGCCGAGGACGGAGTTCCTTTCCGCTGCTGATTCGGGAACGTCGTTTCTGAGTCCGATGCTGAAATATTCTACATCCCTGAAATCATCCAGTTCGGGACCGATGTTTAAAAGCGACCCGGAGTAGGTCATGATCAATGCACCGCGGGCATCGTCCGCGTTGAGTTCGTCAACCTCTTCCATGTCGCGCTGTTTTGTCTGCTCGAAGAAGGACTGCTGTTTTTCAAGCCATCCGCCGGAAAGCAGTTCGAGTGATTCGTCGTTGTCTTCAAGCGACGCGGTCTTAACAAGGTTCTTAATATGTGCCTGCACTTCCGGTGCAAGACTGTCAAAGTTTTCTTTCATTATTTTACTCCAAAAATAAATTTCAAAGCAGCTGCGAAGATAATCCTATACCCATTTTCCATAAAAAACCATTTTTTTCGGAAAAATTTGAAAAAATTGTTGTGCTCTGGCCGAATTTGCTCTATTTTTAATATATGGGAGGCTGAAATGGCTGACGAGAAAGCATTTTCAAAGCTGCCTGCGGCGATTCAGAAGCATCTTACGGGGCTTGCAGCGGAACAGGATCGGCATAAAGATCCGGATTACATTAAGACCCTGACTGAGGTCTGGTACAGAAAAGAAGAGCTGTTCAGGCAGCAGGTGAAGGCCGTCAGGCTCGAGCTTGTTGATTCTGTTTCGGCAAAAGACTCGAGGGGAATGATGGTTCTAAGTTATTCCGGTTCGATTCTGTGCATTGGTCCGGTATTCCCCACAAGCACCAATATCAACTTCAGCAGGTGGATCGAGTATTCGAGTATCAAACTCAGAACCGAGGTCCCCGATATAATTATGGAAAAAACGGCGGTGCTGAAGTCTGACGTAACCGTCGGGCAGCCTGTCCGTTTGGGTGATTCGCGCGTTTCCGCCACGAGTCCGGCATACCTGCTGGCCGTATGCCCGGAGGGGCTGAATGAGGATGAGCAGGACAAGCGGATTCGTGAAAGTGCCGTTTTTATAACTGCCGGTTTCATGAAGTTCAACCAGACCCTGCAGATTGACAGTAAGTCGGTTCCCGACCAGTTTACGATGAAATCCATGGTGCGGTTTCTTGCAAAAAAGCACGGGCTGACCGGTCAGGAAGCACGGCTGATAATAGACGATTTTATGACTCTGATTGAAACAGGTATGCTGATGGGCGAGTCCGTCCCGTTCGGCCGTCTTGGGCGCTTTTCAATAAAAACCCGTGAGGCTCAAAAGCCGCGGGTGGTAAGGCATCCCGGAACCGGTGAAGAAATGACGGTGAAGGCCAAGCCTTCCAGGGGGGTTCCTAAAATATCCTTCTCGAACTACCTGAAAGAACGGGCCGAGGGAATTGTTCCGGACATCGATACAGATTCGGATTAAATACAGCTTAGTGTATCGAGGTCTCCGGGACGGTTGATGTTGAAAAAGATGTTTTCATCCTGAAAATCAATTACAGCGGGACTGATTTTTTTTAAAAGGCTGAAGATTCCCGTATTACCATTTGTGGTGCATTCTTCGATCTCACTGACAAGATTTGCACAGTAAAACCCGTGAAAGGGTTCGATAAACCCGTTTCTTCCTGCGACAGCGGCAGTCGGATTTTCCGAATCAATTTTCATTCGCATCAGGTTAATCAGCTCTTCTGATATAAAGGGCATATCGCATGCGGTCACGAAAACATATTCCGAAGAAGCTGCAAGCAGGCCGGCATGGAGTCCCCCAATGGGGCCCGCCCCGCTTAATACATCGGTGCATACCGGAATGTTGAAGTCAGCATAATCTGGTGGTCTGTTTGCCGAGATGATGATCTCAGTGAACTGGTTCTGCAGCTGCGAAATTATGAATCCAAGCAGGCTGGTTCCGTTGAACGGGATCAGCGCCTTATTGCTTCCGAAGCGGCTGCTTTTGCCCCCGGCAAGAATCAATGCTGACGAGGTCCGTTTTTCGATGGAATCCATACAAATTACAGCGTCTATAATCAGCTTACGAAGCTCATCGCAAGCCCGATAGCACCGCCGAAGACGCCGCCCCATACAACGAGCCAGCCGAGATGCTGTCGAATCATCTGCTGTACAATCTCTTTAACCATTACAGGGGTAAGCTCATCAAGCCTGGCCTGAACTATCTCGGTTACCTTTTTCATTACAATTGCACTGATGTCGAGGCTGCCTGATGCAGCAATCGTGCTGAAGAAGTCTGGGGAAGTGATTTCGATAAGAATGTATTCGCGAATCCTGATTTTAAAAGGATCCCTGTAGCGTTCGAACATTCCGTCTCCGCCGAACATTCCGAGCATGGCTCCGAGTTTGCTCGAAAGGATCTCGGTCTTCACTGTGTCGTAAATCCTGTCGTAATCAAGCCTGTCTACTGCCTTCTCAAAATCGAAAGATTCAAGAAGAAGCGACTGGCCTTCGGCAAAGTACCTGTCGAGGTTTTCTTTTGTAAAGAACTGGTCCATCACCATTCCGCGTATCCAGCCCTTAATCTCTTCAAAGTGGGCGGGAATCACACCGGAACCGTACAGGCCCGGGACTTTTTCGAAAAGCATGTAGACAGCCAGCCAGTTTGTAACGGCTCCCGAGAGCGCAAAGTAGCCTATTGTTTTAACGTGTGTTCCGATAACAGGGTTCAGATAGTATGAGATCAGGTAACCGGCAGCAATAATCACCGCTGCGGTAAGATTTGTAACCTGGCTTTTATTCATAATTTCTCTTCAATTACTCCATAAAAAACAAATGTTTGAATTTTGTATAATTTATCAGTAGAATATACCTACGCTTTATCGAATTGACAAGTGAGCGGTATCCATTTTTGGATGAACCTGAATCTGGAGTTTTGTATGAAAGAGAGCCTTGTAAACCTTAAAAAAACAGCGCGGACTTTGTATCTGCTTGAACACACCCAGGCCACCATTTCATGGGACCAGGAAACCTATATGCCCGAAGCCGGAAATGAGGAGCGTTCCGAACAGCTTGCCCTGCTCGAGGGAATAATTCACCAGAAGCTGACATCGCCCGAAACAGGCAGGCTGCTGGCAGCCCTCGGCGCCGATGATGAAAAACCCGAAGGAAAGGGTGATTTTCCTGATGAAGACAAGGCGCTGATACGTGAAATGTTCCGGAGTTACCGGCGTGCATCGAGGCTTCCGGAGTCGCTCGTTACGGAAATGGCCAGGCAGACAGGGCTTGCGCATACAGCGTGGGTTAATGCCAGAAAGAAGGCTGATTTTTCTCTTTTTGAAGAAAATCTTTCCAGAATAATTGAACTCAACCGTGAAAAGGCTGAAAAAATAGGGTATAAGGAGCATCCATACGATGCACTTCTTGACGGATATGAACCCTGGATGACGGCCTCTCAGGTCGAAACTGTATTCGGTCCTCTCGGTGAAAAGCTTTCAGACCTTGTCGCAAGAATCAAGGCAGCCGGGCAGCCGGATGTATCGTTTATAGAAAAGAACTACCCGATTGATCTGCAGGACAGCTTCGGACGTTCAGTCATTAAAGAGATCGGGTTCCCTTCTGACAGGGGGCGGCTGGACCTGGCCGCTCACCCGTTTACCACTACGCTCGGGGTTAACGATGTCCGGATAACCACCCGATATCATGAGAATCTCGTACTCTCCGGACTGTTCAGCAATATTCATGAGTGCGGGCACGCCCTCTATGAACTGGGAGTCGGTAAGAATATTCAGGGCAACATCCTTGCATCGGGTGTATCGCTCGGCATTCATGAATCCCAGTCCAGGTTCTGGGAGAACATGATTGGCCGCTCAATGCCGTTCTGGGAGCGGTACTACCCGGAATTTCAGAAACTATTCAGCAAACAGACCGAAGGAGTGAGCCTCGACAGCTTTTACAAGGCTGTAAACCAGGTCGTTCCTTCGTTTATCAGGGTCGAGGCCGACGAGGTTACATACGGACTTCACATTATCCTGCGGTTTGAACTTGAAAAAGCGCTGCTTTCCGGCGAGCTGGAGGTTTCTTCGCTGCCGGGTGAATGGAACAGGCGGACAAAGGAGCTTCTCGGTATCGTTCCGAAAGATGATGCTGAAGGTGTTCTGCAGGATGTGCACTGGTCGGCCGGTCTGATCGGGTATTTTCCAACCTATTCTCTGGGAAATCTTTATGCCGCCCAGTTTATGAACAGCATGAAATCAGATATTCCGGATTTCGATTCGGCTATAAGGGACGGCCGGTTTGATAAAATTCTTGACTGGCTGCGCGGCAATATCCACCAATACGGCATGATCTACCCTGCGGACGAGCTCTGCAGAAGGGTTACCGGAGAGAACCTTAACCCGGAATATTTCATCGATTACCTCGAGAGCAAGTATGACGGAGTATATGGCCTGCGGGGGAATTGATCCAGGAAACAGCTTCCTCTGGCTTACTCTCGGGGGGATCTTTTTCGGCGGCGGGTTTAGTTTCATTCTGAACCTCAGAAGCCGCCGCAGACCGGCGGTCTTTATCACCATGCTCAGCGCGGCGGTTCTTTTTATGCTTGCCGCTTTTTATACTGCCGGGTTCAGCCTCGAAAAAGTGAGGATAATGCTCGTCTGGTCCGCAGTCTTTGCGGCTGCCGGGTATGCCGGCTTCTTTTTCTGGAAATCCATTGGAATCCCTCTTGTATTCGCTCTGGCAGTCATCATAGTTCTGGTGTGGTCGGCATTGTTAGACTGGCGGTGTGTTGTCCCGGGCCGGGAAATCTGCAGTCTGACCGTGCTGTCCGAGGGTGATGATTATATCCGTATCCAGTATAAAACTCCCGGGGGTGCAGCCGAGCTTGCAGACGCTGCCGAACAGTCAGCCTATCCGGTACTGACGGTAATTCATCTGCCCGATTATTTTTTTCTTGCCAAATCAGGTGAGATC
>QKCC01000244.1 GCA_003245835.1 Spirochaetales bacterium
GCCCCCTGGATATTGGAGGTGTTGGAGGGGCGGGAGCGGCCTGTGCTTATAGAAAACACACTTGTCCCTGCAGTTTTCTATTATTCCTTGACTATACCGACTATCGCCTCGCGATCACCACGGTAGATTCTAAGCATTACTTCCTGATTATTCGCTGCATTCAGAATTGTATAGAAGTCGTTCATGCTCTTTATCTTCTTGTTGTCGACTCGAAGAACTATATCACCGGGTCTGAGGCCGGCAGCTTCGGCAGGGCTGCCCTTTGTTACGTTTGCGACAACGACATTTCCCTTGCTCGTATCAAGGTTTAAAGACTGCCGAATATCATCGGTTGCTTCGACCACAGTAATACCGGGCCAAACATTGATGCTTCCGTCCTGTCCTATGTTCTTGTCATCGTCACGGCGTCCGAGCTTAAGGTTAAGGTTCATCTTGCTGCCGTTACGGTAAAGCTCGAAATTAGTCCATTTGTCCGGTGGAAGGTTGCCTATAATCTTTACAAGATCGTTTCTGTTGCTTACCGCATCATTACCTACCTTTGTGACAAAGTCGCCGGAAAGCAGGCCGCCCTTGTCTGCGGGAGAGTTGATGAAGACATCGTTTATAAATGCTCCCTTTACTCCCTCAAGGCCGAGACTCTTCTTGCTCTCGTCAGAGATGTCTCTGACATTAACGCCTAACCACCCGTAAACAACGCTTCCTGATTCAATAAAATCACTGATGGCCTTTTTGGCGTTATTTATCGGTATTGCAAAACCCAAACCGTTGCTGCCGCCTGACTGTGTTGCTATCCATGAGTTGATTCCGATGACCTCTCCCCTGAGATTTACGAGAGCACCGCCGGAATTTCCCGGGTTGATAGCAGCGTCGGTCTGGATATAATCTGTAAAACTTACGGTATTCGGTGAAATATCAGTTTGCCTGCCTACTGCACTTACGATGCCGCCTGTGAATGTAGCTTCAAACCCAAGCGGATTTCCTACGGCAAACACCCAGTCTCCGACATAGAGATCGTCGGAATCGCCGAGTACAGCCACCGGAACATCTTCGCTTGTTTTTACTTTAATAAGCGCAAGATCGCGTCTGGGATCACTTCCTACCAGTTCAGCCTTGAATTCCCGGCCGTCATAAAGCTTGACGTTAATCTCGTCGGCGCCGTTTACAACGTGATGATTGGTCAGTATAAATACATCATTGCCGGAATGTTTGACTATAACTCCGGACCCGAGGCCCTGCTGCTTGTATTCTTTCGGCTCCGGTTTAGGTGGATTATCGCCGTTCGGATTTCTTCCGAAGAAGAACTCAAACGCGTCAGGCAGAGCCTGCGTTTGAACGATATTTACGGTATTTACTTCTACGACGACAGGAAGGGTATCCTTTGCCACCTGACGGAAAGTCATCTGGTACGATTCCGCGATTCCCGCGGAAGCACCACTCCCGCTGACAGTTCCGGTCCTCTGGGCAAAAACTGAGCCGGTTGAAAACACAGCAAGAAGAAAGACAATCACAACTGCCGCTTTAGCTTTTTTTGTTCTGATTCTATTCATATTCACTGCTCCTTAAAGTTTATTTAAACCCCTTGGGTATCATTTCTGAATATGAATATATAACGTGATGATTACAGGAAGATTGCACAAACATTACAGAATTGTAATGTTTGCACATTAATTTCAGACAGGCAGACCGGTAATTTCAACGCGGTAATCCCTTCCGAGAAAGACAAAATTACCGTCGCTTACAGGAGTTAAGCGATTTTCCGCCGACCAGACTATCCGCTGCTCGTCCGTTCCGGCCTTGAGCGCGTCCTTTCTGACTGCTTTGGCAATATTTATTTCAAGGTATTCACAGGCTTCATCGTAGGTTTCAAAATGCGGTGCGCTCGAGAAACCGTTCACAATAAAACCGCCGTTGGCTGCAGGTGTCACCGATGCTTCCCTCCGAACTGTTACCATGCTGCAGACTGCACCCACAGCATTTGCCACATCGCCGTTTTCGGGAATCTCGAGGTCCGTACCGAGATGCGACGCAAGCCGTTCCAGCAGAAAAGGAGCCGCAGCCCCTACCCCGATTAGACGGCTTTTAAGCCTTGGCGTCAGGCTCAATGCCCTTGAGCTGCCCTTCAGGTTTACAAGAAGAGCCTTGAAAGTCGGGTTTTCAGAAACAGACTCAGCAAGATCTCCGGGAACATCGAGTTCCTGAAGGACAAGCGTCTGCAGAAGGTTGTCCGCAATCAGTTCGAAAACCGCTTCCGTAAAATCGCCGAAGTCGTCGCCCCAGATGATTTCATAAAGCTTTGCAACCCTTGAAGATATTTCTGCGGGCCACATAGATATGCGCCCTGATGCTGTAAGCAGATCCGTAGGGGTAAGTCCGTACCTCTGAACAACCGCTGAATTCTCGAGCCGGGCTGTGTTAATCAGGTTCCACAAACCGTGTTTCAGCTTTACTGAAAGCTCTTTGACCGAGTAGGGACGATCTGCAAGAAGTTCGAGGATTTTCTCGTCATCATAACTGAGTTTCCAGTCCGGTTTCCGCCCGGTGAGTGCGAGTATTTCCATGGCTGCGGTGGAATCACAGTAATCGGCATGCAGCTGTTCGATAAACTCGACAGCGGGCAGCCACCCTTCAACTTCCGACAGGCGTCCCACCGGGGCAGTCCGCTGAGGTCCGGCCTTGAGCTCGCGGCTGTCTATCAGTATCCGGCTGTCTCCGCCCGCACCGAGGGTAAACATGTCGACAGCCTTTATGTGGGTCCGCCACCGGCCCACCCTGGCGCCTTCTTCGGTCAGCCTTATATTGCCGGCGCTAATCAGACCGATATCCGAGGTTGTACCGCCGACGTCGATTATTACGGCATCGCTGCTGCCTGTAAGAAAGCGCGCGCCCGCAACGCTTGCCGCCGGACCCGACAGAGTCGTCTCGACCGGATGCAGTACGGCAAGCTCCCTGCTCATCAGCGCCCCGTCGCCCCGCACAATCATTACGCTTCCGCTGATATTCATCGATTCGAGCGATAACTCGAGTTCGCTTATAAACTGCTCGAGAAGCGGTATTATTCCCGCGTTCAGGACTGCGGTATTAGCGCGGACAAAGAAGTTCAGTGTATTGGACAGTTCGTGGCCGCAGCAGACACCGAGCCCGGTTTCGGATTCAATGATCCTTTTAATCCGGATCTCGTGAGCAGGGTTCACAGTGCTTCCGTAACCGGATACCGCAAAGGCCTCGACATGGTCGCGCTCGATCATCTCGGCGGCAGTGCGGACAATCTCGTCGTCGCAGATTGGTTCAAGCTCATCGCCCATAATGCTCAGCCGCCCGCTGACAACCCGCCAAGGGCTGTGCTCTATTCTGCCCTGCGGAACCTCGCCGAGGGGCATAACGATAAGCCCGACCTTTCTGCCCCGCCCTTCGACAATGGCATTCGTAGCGAGCGTTGTGGACACAACGGTGATTCCAACCCGGGACAGCAGATCAGGATCCAGCTTTGTCAGCGCCTCGTTGATTCCTTTGGTGAAATTCCACTTTGTTGTTGGCGCCTTGGCCTTTGAAATCACTGTTCCGCTGTTAAAATCATAAATAACGGCATCGGTGTATGTGCCGCCCGCGTCGATACCGAGCCCGAGACCTTCCCTGCCCGGGGTCTGTCCGGGACTGCCGGCTTCGGACAGGTTTTCACCGGTTTCGGAAGGAAGCTCCCTGTCCCAGAGCGACACCGCCCCCGCGCTCGGATCATAGGCGTAAAGCCCATGCTTCAGCGGATCGTAGGCGGTCATATATCTTGGCGGTACAACAAGGATTTCATCGTCCGAGTATTCACGCGTAACCATCGCTTCAAAAAGTTCGGTTCCGCCCTGAATTTTTTCGTATTGCCAGCCGAGCTCCTCAGCCAGATCGCGGGCATAGCTTTCGTATGTTCCGCTGTTCCCCGCTCCGGTATCTATAAAAACGGACCTGCTGTAGTTGCGCTTCCAGGTGTTGAGGAATTCATAGATCTCGGTCGCGTTTTCCTCGCCGTACTTATCCTTCATCGAATCGAAGCCGACGTTTATGTCCCAGTTGCCTTCATAGCGGCCGCCGTCCTTCTTCCGCTTTACCGACAGCGGCTGGGTCTTGTGTTTGTACCAGCCCTCTGTCATATAAAGTGTCCCGGGATTTTTGCTGAACTGCTCCCGGTAACGCTTATCAGAACCGAGGAACATCGCTATGCAGTCATGGACCCTCGGTATTATGAGCGGAACATTCCCGGCCTTCAGTCCGACAGTTCCCCTTCCGCAGAGACCGTAACCGATGACAATGGCATCATAGCGGGCTCTGCCCGTTTCGGCTTCCTTCGAAGCGCGGTCAACGGCTTGCTGAAGTTCCCTTTTCAGCCGATCGGGTTCTTCATGGAGTCCCGCAGTGAGATATTCTTCATAAATTGTTATATTGCTTTTTTCTGCGGCGGCCCTGAGTTCTTCTTCGAGAACACCGCAG
>QKCC01000178.1 GCA_003245835.1 Spirochaetales bacterium
CGGCGTTAATCATATTGGTAATATTCGCCGAACTCTGCGAAGCTGTCTCTGCAAGTTTTCTGATTTCTTCCGCAACTACCGCAAAACCCTTTCCAGCATCTCCGGCATGCGCAGCTTCAATTGCGGCGTTCATCGAAAGAAGGTTTGTCTGTGAAGCAATCGCATTAATAGAATCCGCCATTTCCTGAATCGCTCCGATATTGGTAACGACCTTTCTGAAAATATCAAGCGTATCCTCAATCTGCGATTTACCTTCATCGGCAATTTTTTTCAATTCCGCAGTTGCCTGCTGTTTGGCCCGGGTAATATTGGCGACATTCTCAAGCGAAGCAATCATCTCGGTTATTGCGGCGGTTGATTCCTGCACCATTGCAGCCTGATTTGTAATCTGGCTGTCCATTGACATGACATTTGAATTAATCTGTTCGATTGACGCAACCGTATATTCAATGCTGCGGTCAAGATTATTCACTTCTTCGCTGATTGAATTCATTACAGCATTGGTCTCTTCTATAGATGAGGTAGTCTGATCTGTTGCGGCGGCAATCTGGCTGCTGACAGAACCGGTATCGGTAATTACCGATTTTATCGTTACTACCAGCTCTCTGAGCCGTTTAATGAATTTATTAAAACTGTCGCCCAACTTCCCTATTTCGTCAGCCGAATGCACAAAAAGTGCGGCGGTCAGGTCCGCATCACCCTCAGCGATGCCTTCAAGAGCATCGGAAGATCTTATAATATTGCGGATAACCGTAACGCGAAGAATTATAGTAGAGGCCAGCAGAATTATGGCCAGGACCACACCTATCAGCAGATTTCCTACAAGCGCTTCTTTAATCATCGCGCTGCCGCGCCATCCGAGCGGCTGAGAGATATTGAGCACCCACTGCCCTTCCGCAATCGGCATATGCGCTACAACAATAGTATTGCCGTCAAACTCCGTCAGAAAGGTCCCCTTTTGGGTACTCATTAAATCGAAAAGTCCCTGGATTTCTTCCCTCGGCTGCGTTTCATCCGAGCCCCAGATAAAATCGACGAAGGTCATCATATCGCCCGGTTCGGGAGTGATGACTCCCGCGGCAATCATCGATTCATAGTCGCCGTCATACAGAATCGGACCTTCCTTGTCATAAAGGCCGACGACAACATGCAGATTAGATTCAATTGATTTGCAGACTGCCTCTATATTCATAAGATCCAGGTCTATTCCTGCTACACCGATTATATCCGCGGCCCGCCCCTCAAGAACACCCTGCTTATAAACAGGATACCCCATTGAAACGCCCATTCGCTGGTCATTCATTGCAGCAAAGGTATACGGACTTGTGATCGTAAAGCCGTTTTTTTCAATTGTAGATTTAAACCATGGACGTGAATTTGAATTATAATCGGAAGGGATAGGCAGCCAGGACGGACCAACTGCAGGACTGAATCCCTTATAACCCACATAGGTCTGCTTGACATCCTCTTCCAGAATCTCTCCGCTGGCAAATTCCTTCTTCCATCTTTGATATGCCGGTATACCAAGCCAGTCCGCTTCGGAATTCGAATCCACCGCGCTGTAATATAAATCTTTGGTTGAATTCAGCCGTGCCTGGTCCTGAAGATACTGCTGCTTCTCGGTCAGCTGATCCTCAATCTTGGCCGCGACATAATCAAGCTGGAAAATAAGTTCTTCCTGTATCATCTGTTCTGTGCTTGCAATACTTCTTTTTTGAAGTACGACTACAACCAATGACACCAGAAGAACCGGAATAATAATATTAAGCAATATAAGTTTTACAAATAATTTCATATCTACCCACCGATTAAATTATAACAATTAATATTAGTTAAATACTATAATAAATGCAAATTTCCAACCCGAATTCGGTACTGATACCCGAAAAAATTGTATAGTTAGACATGAGCACAGTATGGCAGATTTATAATCACAACAGGAAACAGCTGAAAAATGACCTTGACCTGCTTCTCGAGGCGGCACATGCCGTTGAATGGCTCGGAAACCGGAAAGCCCCTCTGCTTCTTAAGCCGAACCTTGTCGTCAGTAAATCAGCATCCGAAGGAGCTACAACCCATCCGGAGATTGCCGAAGCTGTAGTCGAGTATTTTCTTGACTGCGGTTTTTCCGACATAGCTGTAGCGGAAGGTTCGTGGGTCGGAGACTCTACAGCAAGAGCATTCGAAGTTTGCGGATACACTGATATCCGGAAGCGGTACGGCATCAGGCTTATTGACCTGCAGAAAGATTTCTTTACTGAAAAAGCAATCAACGGCGACAATTATAAAATATGCAGTTCGATTTATGATCTTGCAGAAAACGGCGGCAGCCTTATAAACCTTCCGGTTCTGAAAGGACACGGACAGACCCACATCAGCTGTGCTCTTAAAAACCTGAAAGGATGCATACCCGATTCAGAAAAACGCCGGTATCATACTCTTGGGGTGCACGGTCCTGTAGCCCTTTTAAACACCATGATAAAACCGGCATTCGCCCTTGTTGACGGACTCAACGGGGACCCGTACTGGGAAGAAGGCGGCAGTCCCGAAAAAAGAGACATCCTGCTGCTCGGCAGGGACCCGGTTGCGATTGACAGCTATGCCTGCAGTCTTCTTGATGTTGATGAAGACTCTGTAGACTATATAGGAATGGCGGAAAAACTTGGAGTCGGCACCGCCGGAACATCAGCCTCCGACATTATACATCTTGGGCCCCGGCCCGGGAATGTAAAAGGACAAAAACGCCCCGGGAGTAATTCAGGTTCAGGAAAAATCGCCGGCGAACTCAAAAACCTGATCGATCAGCTGACTGAACAGCGATCGGCATGTTCATCCTGCTTTGGTAATCTTGCAGGTGCGCTTCGTGACATTTACGCAGAAGATCCTGCATTATTGGGTCCGTTTGAAAAAGGCTCAATCTGCATAGGTCAGGAATTCCGGGACAATCCTCCCGAATCAGGAAAAACCGGAATCGGGATTTGTACCGCTGGCGGAAAAGGAAAGTTCCTTAGGGGCTGCCCACCGTCAAAAAGGGCGGTTTATGATTTTTTGAAAAATGATATTTCCGGCGGATTTTAGATATATTTCTTGATGATGCCGAGCGCCTGACCCCTGTAGCCGCCGCCGAAAAGATTGTAATGGTTCAGGACATGGTACAGAATGTACAGATCCTGCCGCTCACGCCAGCCGGGTTTAAGCGGAAATTCCTCGTCATACGCCCTGTAGAATTCCGAACTGAACCCGCCGAACAGGGCCGTCATTCCGAGCTCCATCTCGCGGTGCCCGTAGTAGGCGGCCGGATCAATCAGCACAGGTTCTCCGTTTTCATCGCTTATGACATTTCCGGCCCACAAGTCACCGTGTATCAGGCTAGGAGCCTCTTCTGTACCTGCAAGAATGTCCGGGATTTTTCGTTCGAGCATTCCCCATGCCGAGCTTAGCGCGCTGTCGGAAGCAAGACGCACCTGGTGTCCGAGCCGGTTCAGGCAGAAGAATTCCGCCCAGGTGCTTTTCCAGGCGTTCGGCTGCGGGGTGGACCCGCAATAGTTATCTTCATCAAAACCGAAGGCCTCAGCAGTTTTCCTGTGCATGCCTGCAAGCCGACGGCCTAGCACGGACTGAAAATCCGCACAGCGCGGAGCTGATTTTATAAATCGAAGAACTATCAGGTGTTCATTGTAAGCGACAACTGAGGCAACCTTGATTGAATCAGCCTCCGCCATTTCCTGCAGGCCGCGAGCCTCCTTTTCCGCTACACCGGACCTTGAATAGTGTTTTATAAAATACTCTCCGTCCTCAGCGGTTACGCGAAAGCTCCGACCGATGTCGCCTCCGGCAACCGGGTCAGCCTTTAAAACCTTTTTACCCAGGACTTTTTCAAAGTCCATTTTTTCCCCTGATGCTGTCAAGAAGGCCCCTGCAGGATTCTTCGAGCATGTCGAGGACGATCTCAAAGCCCTGCGGCCCGCCGTAATAAGGATCAGGAACATCCGAGCCGGTATGCACGGCAGAAAAATCATTCATCATGAAGACCTTGTCTTCGAATTCTCCGTTCCGGTCCAGCCGCAAAATGTCCCTGTAATTATCACTGTCCATCGCGATTATATAATCGAATTTCTTCAAATCACCGTGAGAAAGCTGTCTGGATATTGAAGTCAGATCGTAGCCCCGCTTTGACGCATGTTTGCGCATCCTGCTGTCGGCCGGCTCACCGGCGTGATACGAATAAATTCCGGCAGAGTCTATGAAAAACGCATTTTCAAGCCCGGCATCCCGAACCAGCGATTTAAAAACCCCTTCACCGGAGGGGCTTCGACAGATATTTCCCATACAGACAAAAATTACGTTAACCATACATATTTATAACGGTTTTTCGGCATTTCAGTAAGCCTTGCGTTGAATGAAAACGCCGGCGCCAATATAATTAAACATGAGGTGATTATATGAACCCTTCACTAAA
>QKCC01000259.1 GCA_003245835.1 Spirochaetales bacterium
CGGTAAGGAGTACCGTGAAAGCCTTAGGAACAGAAGACCGCTTAATGTTTACATGGCGGGCGAAAAACTTGATAACCCTTATGATCATCCGATCATTGCGGCTTCGATAAATTCAATTGCGCTCACATACGAGCTTGCGGAAGAGGGCTCCGCATACAGGGACGACCTGACTGCGGTTTCGGCGCTGACAGGAAAAACAATCAACAGGTTCTGTCATCTTCATCACAGCCCTGAAGACCTTTATAAAAAGGTCGGAATGCAGCGCCTTTTAGGGCAGAAATGCGGAACATGCTTTCAGCGCTGTGTAGGAATGGACGCATTTAACGCAACCTTTTCGACCACCTTTGAAATTGATGAAAAGTACGGAACCGGCTACCACGAACGCTTTAGGAAATACCTTGCTGAGGTTGAAGAAAAAGACCTTGTTGTCGACGGCTGCATGACCGACCCGAAGGGCGACCGCAGCAAGAGGCCGTCGCAGTGTTCCGACCCCGATGTTTACGTCCATGTCGTCGAGCGAAGGAAGGACGGAATTGTTATTAAGGGCGCCAAGGCCCACCAGACCGGCTGCATCAATTCACACCACGCACTTATTATGCCTACGATAACGATGGGTGAAGACGACAAGGATTTTGCCGTATGCTGCGCTGTTGAGTCCGACGACCCCGGAATTACCTACATCTACGGGCGCCAGTCGTGCGACACCAGGCTGCTCGAAGATCCCGACGGGGGCAATATGGACGCCGGCAGTCCCAGGTTCGGCGGACAGGAAGCGCTTATGGTTTTCGACAATGTCTTTGTTCCCTGGGAGCGGGTCTTCATGGACGGCGAATACGACTTTTCGGGCATGCTCGTCGAGCGCTTTGCCGGGTACCACCGCTCAAGCTATGCATGCAAGACCGGTGTAGGCGATGTCGCAATCGGCGCCGCCCAGCTCATTGCCGAATACAACGGCTGCGCGAAGGCGTCCCATGTGAAAGACAAGATTGTAGAGATGAACCACCTCAACGAGACAATATGGTCGAGCGCCGCCGCCTGCGCGTGGCTCGGAAAGAAGATGAAGGCCGGAAACTACCTGATTGATCTGCTGCTCGCAAATGTCTGCAAGCAGAACGTTACCCGCTTTCCGTACGAGATTGCGCGCCTGCTTCAGGACATCGCCGGAGGGCTGATGGTTACAGCGCCGCACGCTAAGGACTTTGAGAACCCTGCTACTGCGGACCTGGTTAAAAAATACCTTGCGGGGGCTGAAGGCACTGACACAAAGGAGCGGATGAAGGTCCTGCGGCTGATTGAAAACCTGACTATGGGAAGGGCCGCCGTCGGCTACCTGACTGAATCCATGCACGGTGCGGGTTCGCCGCAGGCTCAGAGAATAATGATTGCAAGACAGGCCGATGTTCAGCGGAAGAAGCAGTACGCGAAGGACCTGGCAGGTATAAAGGACCAGGTGAAATAAATGGCCGGCTGGAAGAATCTGTATAATGAAAAGAAGACAGATCTAAGGACCGCTGTTGAAAAAAGCGTCAGATCAGGCGACCAGGTTGTCCTCGGCCATTGCGCCGGGGTGCCTGTCGCTCTGACGAACGAACTGAAGGCTCATACCGACCGGCTGAAGGACGTCAGAATCTTTCATATGGTCCCGCTGCACGACTGCTGGTACGGCGCTCCCGAATGGGAAGGCCATTTTCGGCATACTACAATATTCACAGGCGGACCGACCCGGGACGCTGTTAACGCAGGACGCGCGGATTTTATCCCCTGCTTTTTTTCTGAGCTTCCGGGAAGGTTCCGCGACGGATCGATTGACTGCGATGCTGCCTTCATAATGGTTTCGCCGCCGGACAAACACGGCTTTATGAGTTTCGGTGTTTCCGTCGATTATACGATGCAGGCGGCACAATCGGCACGCGTAGTTGTTGCCGAGGTGAATCCGAAGATGCCCCGCACGCACGGTTCAACTATTCATGTGTCGGAGATCGATTTTATTGTAGAAACAGATTACGACCTGATTGAGATTCCGCTGCCGAAGATTGGCGAGGTTGAACAGAAGATAGGCAGTTTTATTGCAGACCTGATACCGGACCGTGCGACGCTGCAGCTTGGAATAGGGGCTATTCCTGACGCGGTTCTGCATTTTCTGACGGACAAAAAAGACCTCGGTATTCATACCGAGATGTTCAGCGACGGTGTAGTCGACCTGTATGAAAAGGGTGTCGTTACAAACAAGTACAACAATCTCAATCCGGGCAAATTCACCGCGACCTTCCTGATGGGAACAAAGCGTCTGTACGATTTTGCAGACGACAACCCGGCTGTTCTTATGAAGCCCGTAGATTATACGAACAATATTCTTGTAGCGGGACGGCTCGAGAACCTGATTTCTATAAACTCGGCGCTCGAGGTGGACCTTTACGGCCAGGTAATCGCGGACATGATTGGTCCGAAGCAGTTTTCCGCGGTCGGCGGTCAGGTCGATTTTGTCAGGGCGGCAATGTCCTCAGTCGGCGGAAAGTCTATCATTGCATTCCCGTCGACCGGCAAAGGGGGGGCAGTATCGAGAATTACGGCAAGACTGAAGGAAGGCGCATGTGTGACCACATCGCGTCATGATGTCGACTATATTGTCACGGAGTACGGGGTTGCACACCTGAAAGGCAAAAGCAACTCCGCGCGTGCCGAAGCGCTTATCAGAATAGCTCACCCGGATTTCCGTGAAGAGCTTGCCGCGGCGTTCGGAAAATAACAGGCAGGGGGAGTTATGTCTTTGGAAAAAAGAGAATACGGGAAAATGCAGCTGGAGCAGGTTCAGAACGCGCTTGTGCTTACATTCACTAACCCATCAGTACTGAATGCGCTGAGTTCAGAAGTTCTACGGCAGCTTTCGCGCGCGCTTGATGATGCCGAAGCAGCTGTCATTTCCGACCGCAGGGTCAGGAGTCTTGTGCTGACCGGAGAGGGCCGGGCATTTATTGCGGGCGCCGATATTTCAGAGATGGACAATATGAGCCCTGCGGAAGCATGTGAGTTCAGTACCTTCGGAAGCGGGATCCTTACCAGGCTCGAAAACTTTGCGGTACCGGTAATCGCAGCCGTCAACGGCTTTGCCCTCGGCGGAGGCTTGGAGGTTGTTCTTGCCTGTGATTTTGCCTACGCTTCGGAAGACGCGAAACTCGGACTTCCCGAAGCTACGCTTGGAATCATTCCCGGATTCGGCGGCAACAAGAGGCTTTCCGACAGGATCGGCAAGTCGGCCGCGAAAGAGCTTATTTACACCGGAAGGATGATTGATGCCGGTGAAGCGTTCAGGCTCGGGATTGTGAACAGAGTATGCGTGAAGGATGAACTTCTGGACGATGTTATTGCAGTTTCAGGCGAATTCAAAAAAACAAGCCCGGAATCGGTCCTGAGAATCAAGGAGCTTCTTAACAAAGCCTGCGATAATCCGCCGGGGATAATGTCTGAGGTTGAGGCAAATAAATTCGGACTGATTTTTTCGCACCCGGATTCTGAAGAGGGCAAAAAAGCATTTCTTGAGAAGCGAAAACCAGTCTGGAGTGAAAAAGGAGTTTAAATGAAGATTAAAAATATCGGAGTTTACGGCGGCGGCGTGATGGGCAGCGGCATAGTTCAGGTTTTTGCCTCCTCGGGTTACAGGGTCAGCCTTGTTTCCATATCGGATTCTGAGCTTGAAGCGTCTGTAAAAACAGTTACCAAAAACCTTGAACGGCTTGTTTCAAAGGAAAAGCTCGATGAGGCCGGAAAACAGGAAACGCTTGCAAATATCGCAACATCAACGGACGTCTCGTCGCTGAAAGATTGTGACCTTGTAATCGAGGCTGTCATTGAAAACAAAGATATCAAGAAGAAAGTCCTGAGCAGCATTGCTGCCGCGGTAGGCGATAACTGTATAATCGCTTCCAATACTTCGACGATATCACAGTCGGAGCTTGCCGGGGCAATTCACAACCCTGAAAGATTCATCGGAATGCACTTCATGAACCCGGTTCCGGTAATGAGCCTGATCGAGGTAATTGCAGCCCTTCAAACCGATGAACAGGTTATAAATGACGTTCTTGAAGTGTCTGCAGCTATCGGGAAAACCGCAGTATGCGTGAAGGATTACCCCGGTTTTGTTCTAAACAGGATCCTGATACCTATGATAAACGAAGCGGTCTGCTGCCTTGCGGACGGGCTTGCCGAAGCCGCAGAAATAGATGAAATAATGAAACTCGGAGCAAATCATCCCATAGGCCCGCTTGCACTTGCCGATCTTGTCGGACTCGATGTGTGCATGATGATTATGAATGTGCTGTACGCTGATTTCGGCGATTCCAAGTACAGGCCGAGCCCGCTGCTCCGGAAAATGGTAGCTGCCGGCCGCCTGGGACGGAAAAGCGGCAGAGGTTTTTACGATTACAAATAATGGAGGAAATAGTATGAATATATGGCCGG
>QKCC01000143.1 GCA_003245835.1 Spirochaetales bacterium
TCATCGACAAGCTGGCGCCTGCCGACAGCCCGATGCTTCATACCGCAAAAATGATTAAAACATTTTACCCGGAATACAAAAATCACAAGGTGATGGTGGTTTCGCCCTGTATTGCAAAGAGGCGGGAGTTTGATGATACGGGTTATGCCGATTACAATGTTACAATTGCCGAAATCTCCCGCATGCTTGATCGAAAAAGCATCAGCCTTGAAAAAATAAAACCGGCCGGTTTTGACAATCCGCCTGCTGAAAGGGCGTCCCTCTTTTCATCCCCGGGGGGATTGATGAAAACCGTTCTCAGAGAAAAGCCGGAGCTTGAAAACAGCATCAGAAAGATTGAGGGGCCTTCCGAGATTTATGAATACCTTGAGGAACTTCCCGAATCGCTGCGGAAGGGAGTGAACCCGCTGATTGTCGACTGCCTGAACTGCGCTAAAGGCTGCAACGGAGGTCCGGGTACTCTGAACAAAAAAACCCCGATTGACGAGCTTGAATACATCATAAGAAGCCGGGCCGACAAACTAAGAAAGGAACACAGCCGCAGATTCAATTCCAATTCTGCAAAAAAGAGCATCAACAGGCTCATAAACAGATACTGGAAAGAAGGGCTTTACGGCAGGACCTATACAAACCGCTCCGGGACAGTGAAGATCGGAAAACCCGGTCAGAATGAGCTTGATAAAATCTACAAGGGAATGCTGAAAGAGACCGAGGAGGATTATCTCCACTGTGCCGCCTGCGGCTACAATTCCTGTGAAATGATGGCTTTTGCAATTTTTAACGGACTGAATAAAATTGAAAACTGCCACCACTACAAACACAAGATGGTCGAAATAGAAAAAGAAAAAATTGACTCGATTAATGCAAAACTTTCCGGGAAGATTTCGGGCTGCGAACAGATTATAGATAACATCGCAAATTCGTTAACCATGGTAAATTCCAATATGGATGAACAAAGTTCATCGCTTCAGACCTCGTCAGTTTCGATCGAGCAGATGATGAATTCGGTCAGTATGATTTCGGACAGCTTCACCGCCCAGGCTTCAAACCTTGAAAAGCTTATTGAAAAAGCCCGGGCCGGTGAATCGGAAATGAAGATCAATACCGAAGCAATCCGTAAAATCACAGAGGATGTCGGTAAAATCGGGGAAATGGTCGGAATGATTGATGATATTTCCCAAAGGACGAACCTGCTTTCGATGAATGCGGCCATCGAGGCGGCGCATGCCGGAAACGCAGGGCGCGGCTTCGCCGTTGTCGCAACCGAGATAAAAAAACTGGCTGAGAACACAGCCGGAAAGGCAAGTGAAGCCGGAACATCTCTGAACAGGATAATTATAGACGCAGCCGCCACAGGAAGCAGTTCGGATCAGACTTCGGCAATCATCCTCGAGATAATATCAAACATCCTTCATCTGACGGATGTTCTTAATTCACTGCTGACCGAAGTGAAGGAACTTTCCGCCGGAAGCAGCTCAATTATGGAAGCTATCGGAATATTGAAATCCGACAATGAAAGGGTGGTTTCTTCCGCAGAGGAAATAAATACACATATTTCGCTTCTGCACAGCAACATGAAAGAGCTGATTGCACTTGCGTCAGAGGACTCCGGCCTGATTGAACTCAGCGCTTCATATAAATAGCCCTGACCTGGGCTGCAGTAACCCTGTCCGGACTTAGTTCCGTTTCCCGTTGACGAATCTGATCAGCGGGAAGCCCGAGTTTTTCGGAAAGCAGTTCTCTGACACGGTTTCCGCAGAACGTTCCCTGGCAGCGGCCCTGCCCCGCCCTCGTTCGTCGTTTAACCCCGTCCAATGTCGTAACAGGCAGGCTGCGTGAAAGCGCATCTATAATACGGGCCTCCGGAACCTGCTCGCATCTGCAGACCAGCCGCTCGCCATTTCCGCGCGGCAATGCAACCCTTAGCTTCACCTCATCTGCCGGCAGTCCGTAAGTTTCGGCTGCCAACGGCCTCCGTTCCGCTATGAATTCAGGTCTGGGTACGGCTTCGAGGCCCATTTCAATCAGCTGCCTCACAACCCGCCGCGCGATCTCGGGTGAGGCGGTAAGCCCCGGCGACTCTATTCCGCATAGATGAATAAAATTATCTGCGCTTTCAAAAATAAAATCCCCACCCTCGGGCCTGGGCCGTACTCCGGCAAAGGTCTTTATGCATTCGGCAGGGTTGAGCGACGGAATACTCTTCAAAGCACCCGACAGAATCTCTTCAATTCCTTCCATATCGGTTGAGCTGTCATCACCGCTCTGCTGGGTTCGGGCATCAGGACCAATCATAATATTGCCGTAGACAGTCCTGGTAACAAGAATGCCCTTGCCTTTTTTCTGCATTCCGGGTTCCGGTACCTGGAACAGAATGCTGTTAACCCGGGGACCCTTGTTCCGTTCAAGAATCATGTACTGACCCTTAACATTCCGGACTGAGCATCCGGTAAATCCGGCGGACTCTCCGATTGCAGGGCTGCCGTGACCCGCAGCATTGACAATGAAACGGGCCTGATAATGCCCTCCGTCAGCAGAGGAGAGTTCCCATAAGCCGGCCCCTGTTCTGCGCGCCCCAACCACCTGCTTCCCGAGGAGCAGTTCAACACCGTTAGCAACAGCATTTTCCCAAAGGGCAATTCCGTATTCGTAGGGAATAATTCTTCCGGTATCGGGCAGAAGCAGTGCTGCAGTAACTTCAGGGCTGAGGTCCGGCTCATAATCAGTCAGCTGCTTTCGTGAAATTATTTTATACCCAGCCGCCGGGTTCATTCCGGCCTGTGTGTAATTTTTGATTCCGTTGTCAGCATATTTCTGCAGCACCCTCAAATCATCATCGCAATACCCAAGAACAAGCGCTCCCGGGATCTCATAACGGAACCCCAATTCGCTGCTGATTCTGCTGAATTCAGCAACCCGGCCGGTTGCGGTTTCAGATTTCAGACTGCCCGAAGGTACAAGAGCCGGCGAGTGAATGATCCCTGTATTGGCTTTGGAGATACCGCAGCATACATCTTCTTCCTTTTCCATCGCAAGTACAGACAGCCTCAGCTTCGACAGCTCTCTGGCAACTGCGCCACCCACCACACCGGCACCTATAATTATTACATCATATACCATCAGCGGAGCCTTTAAAGCAGCTTTGTCCCGGGGATTTTTACAGCCGAATCGCTGAGCCACAATCTGCCGAAGGGTCCAAGGGTAATATCCAGCATTCCCGATTTAAGCTGAACAGCCCTGCCTGTAAAATTGTCTATTAATTCAAGGCTGCCGCCGAAGCCTGCCGCCGCCGCATTAAGATTGAAAGAAACCGACCGTTCGGAAACATTGACAATTGTCAGGCTTCGCGAATCGCCGCAGCGGTTCAGGATTACAGCCGCCGGCGATCCGTCAGTCACCGGAAGATATTCGGCTTCGCTGCCCCGGTAATGCAGGGCGGGATCGGAATCAACAAGTGCTATCAGATTGTTCATACCCTTTACAATCCGGTACTCAAAACCGTCTTTGTAGCTCAGCCTCGGTTCGAACTCATCAAGATTAACCTTTGTCCTCTTGATATTTCGTAACTCGCCGGTGGCTTTGACCCGTTTATAATCATTCGGGAGCGCAAGAAGATCGTTAAAATACACGGTCTTGACGTTACGCCCCGTAACAGCAAACGACAATGTTTCAAAAGCGAGGAACCGGTCCGCCTCAAGCTGCTCATCAGAGACTGGGGGCAGCGAATCCCTCGTTGTAATGCAGAGTTCATAAGGTTCACGCCCCTCGATGAGCCTGCCGAAATAAAACCAGGCAGCGTCTTTATTTCTGCCGCCTAAAACTTCCGCAGCCTCTGTGATATCATCAATCGTTTCTATTCCATCCTTAAGGCACAGGATCGAATCACGATTCGCTGCTGCGGTGAAAAGTGCAGCTGAGAGCTCTTCATACTCAAGCCCGAGTTCAGTACAGAATGTGCTCAGCTCTTCTGTACTGCATTCGCGCTCCGGAACAGATTTGTATTTCACGGCTCCTCCGTTTTCCTTTACGGCAGCTGTGAGGACCATCCTTTCGGAAAAGGACAGCAGATCCATACTGCCCCGTACCGACTTTCCGTCATGGCTCTCGGAGAGTGAAAACCTGATGCTGTCATGCGGGGGATTAAATTCTTTAATCTTCTGAAAAATTCGATTAATAATTCCGGGGTTTTCCGTATGGAAGACAGCGGGCATCAGGCTTGCGAGGTGAAAATCATGCATCATCGGAGGCGCAGCCGTCCCTGAAGTCATGTGCTTCAGAATAGACGTGAGGCTGTCATTTACTTCAAGATTCGGAATCATCCGCGGGCTTATGCATTCCATCGAAAGGTAAACTATTTTCATCAGCTTATCGAGTTCAGGCAGTCCGAAGCAGGATGTTCCCCATTTTTTAAAGGCATAATTGACCGCGTCGAGCCTGAGCATATTCAGCAGTGCCTTCAGCCCTTCGAAGGTTGAAGTGTTTACATCAACCTGAACGTGGCTGAACGTGGTAAGCGCTCTTATTTCTTCTCCGAACAGACGACGGTTCGTTTCGCGGAACAGTGAAGCTGCCGCTTCGGCCTGTTGAGCAGAATACCCGCACCGTGTGAGCAGTTCCTCTTCAGAT
>QKCC01000103.1 GCA_003245835.1 Spirochaetales bacterium
CGAGCGGCGGGTAACTGCAAGTCCGAATGCCGGATGGACTATGTCGGCTGCTGCCGGTGCACTTGGAGTGAAGCTGGTAAAGAAGGGCTGCTATTCAATTGACGGGGGAACGGAACTGCCTGTTCAGGGTGATATTGCCGTCGCAGTGAAACTGATGAAAACCGCATCGGCTTTGGCTGCGGTTTTTGTCGCAGCTGTTATTATTTTATGTTCCGGAATGTTTATATGAGAAAAGATTTTTCAGCCAGGTACAGCGCACTGAAATCTCCTGAGCACGGGGGCGCCTCATTGCCTTCGGGGTTGATTGACTTCAGTATTTCGGTCAATCCGTTTCCGCTTCCTTCCTCAGCAGCAGCCGCCTACACTGAGGCCTGGAGCGGAATAGGGCTGTATCCTGATACCGAGTGCCGCGAGCTTAAAAGGGCTGCCGAAAAGCATTTGAAACTGTGTCCCGAAGAGCTCGTCGTTACAAACGGTTCGGCCGAGGCGTTCCAAATAATAGCATCAGCAATGCTCGGACCCGGCTGTAAATCTCTTGTGCTTTCACCCGGCTACTGTGATTACGCGCATGTGTCCAAGCTTGCCGGGGCCGAGGTTGTAACACACCGGCTGTTGGCGGACGAAGGATTCCGGGTACGGCCGGATCGTCTGCTTGCCGAAATTCGTGATATTCAGCCGGAGGTCACCTGGCTCTGCAGTCCGAACAATCCTACAGGCGTCACAATCGAAGACAGGCTGATCGAAAAGGTGGCCGATGCTGCTGCTGAATACGGCGGAACGCTCGTTGTTGATCGGGCATATGCCGCGTATTCCGAGGACGGCTTCGGTGAAAGCATCGGATTTGGAAAGCACGGCAATATTCTAACGGTCAGATCGCTTACCAAGGATTTTGGAATACCGGGGCTTCGTCTCGGATGGGTTCAGGCTCCCCGGAATATTGCCGGTATTCTTCAGCTGGCAAAACCATGCTGGAGCGTTAATTTTCCGGCCCAGGCAGTGGGTGCAGCTCTCCTTGGTGAGCTCGATTATTTTAAGGACTGCTGGAAAAAGAGCGCCATACTCAGGCGGGATCTTGCAGCCGGATTGAATCAGGCAGGAATAACAATTGACGAAGAAGTCTTCGGGTGCGGAATCTTTGTGTTTTTTAAAGATCCAATCGAAGGTTCAGGCATAAGCTTCGGCGAGTCCGTCCTGAGGCATGGCGTTAGGCTGCGCGACTGCACTTCGATGGGTGCCCCCGGATATTTCCGGGCCGGTGTGAGACTGACTGAAGATAATGAATTCCTTGTCCGCGCGGTTCATAATGTGCTCGCTGCACGGGGCGAATGAATATGCCGGCATCTGTTAAGTTTACCCTCGTAATCGGGGGGATCAGCAGCGGCAAAAGCGCATTTGCCGAAGGTATGATTTTTGATCATCAAAAAAGCATCGGCGGAAATTACCGGTACTTTACACCCGCGGAGACTCCTGCCGATGATGAGATGAGAGCAAAGGTTGAGGTACACAGGCAGCGAAGGCCGGCATGGATGAAGACTGTTGAATGCGGGATTAATCCGGGAATTCACCTGGAAAAACTTTCTGCCGGCAGCGTCATTCTATACGATTCGGTCGGGACCCTGATCAGCAGGCTTATGATGCATGAACCTGATATTTCTGAAGATAATCTGCTTAAGCAGGCGGCCGGCAGCTTTGTTGATTTTGTATGCGAAGCGAAAAAACAGGGCGTTTCAGTGGTTGCGGTAGCTGAAGAAGTCGGAATGACGCTAGTTGCTCTTTCCGAAGCAGGGCGGCTGTTTCAGAGGGTTACAGGCAGTGTAAACCAGGTATTAGCGGCGGAAGCGGATGAGGTTTATTTTATCACCGCAGGTATTCCGCAGAAAATAAAGTAAGCAGCCTTCTCCTGTATTTTAATTATGAAGAAAGCTGTGTGAGGCATTGAGGTTTGAAGAGATTTTTTAGTGCATTCCGTTTTATGACCATTATTCCGGTTCCGGGCCTGAAGCATGCTGATCTGAACGAGGCAGGCAGGTCGGCTGTGTTCTTTCCTGTTGTGGGACTCTTTATCGGAGCAGTGCTTTGCGGCGCCGCATACCTTGGCGGGCTGCTCTGGTCTGCAGCTGTTGTCTCGGCGGTTGTTACAGCATTATGGGTTATTATCACTGCCGGTATGCACATCGACGGGCTTGCCGACCTTGCCGACGGTGTGGGCGGAGGCTGGGATGTTGAATCAAGGCTCAGGATAATGAAGGATTCGTCTATCGGAACTTACGGGGCCCTTGCTGTCGGAATTCTGCTGATGCTGAAGGCAGTTTTTATTTATGAATCATTAACAAAATACAATATCCTGCCGGTTCTGCTGCTTGTTCCTGCCGCTGCGCGGGGAGTGCAGGTGATCAGTATAAGAATTTTCAGACCTGCAAAGACAGAGGGTTTCGGAGCGGTTTTTAAGAATGGTGTTAATACCTTTGATGCTGTGACAGCTGCAGTATTTTCTGTCGCTATGCTTACAGCCGTCTGGGGGCTGCAGGGCACGGCAGTATTCGGACTATCGGTTCTGTTTATGCTTGCGGCAGGCTGGTGGATCTCAAGACGGCTTGGCGGACTGAACGGAGATTCTTACGGCGCTGTCTGTGAACTTTCAGAGGCTTTCCTTTTAATTACAGTAACTGTTATTCGGCCCGGGCTGAACGGTCCGCTCGGATTTATTTTTCGATGATTAAGCTTATACTGATAAGGCACGGCGAATGCATCGGCCAGGGAACATACCTAGGACGCCGAACTAATCCGCCGCTTTCGGATTCGGGAAGACTGCAGGCTGAAAGGCTGAAAACCCGGCTGCTTGAAACCGGAGTAGTTTCCGCAGGCGGCTGCATTCCGGTTTATTCAAGCGGCATGCGAAGGGCTGTTGAAACAGCCGAAATTATATTCGGAGACTGTTTCGGCGGTGCTGCCGAAAGAAAGATCAGTGATCTTGCAGAAATTGATTTCGGCGAGTGGGACGGAATGAGTGCGGACGAAATTGTCACATCTTACGGTGATGAATACCGGAAGTGGCTCGAAGACCCGTTTTTTAAAAGCCCGCCGTGCGGGGAATCCCTGAACGATTTTAATGCCAGAGTTGCTGATTCATTGAATCGCGTGCTCGATGAGGCCGGGTCCCTGCAGGGCGATGAATCCGTTACCGCTGCTGTTGTTTCACACGGTGGTGTTCTGAGATCAATCATCTGCAGCCTTCTCGGGCTGCCCGGTAAATCTCACTGGTCGTTTACAATAGACTGCGGATCTTACAGCATCGTTAACATCTATCCGGACGGTAAGTCGGGCCGGACTGCAGTCCTTGAAAAACTTAACTGCAGTTAGTTCCGGCTCTTCATTTTAAAGGTTGTCCACCGCCGCATGCTCAATCGGCAGGCCGGCGTGATACCTTTGAAAGAATTTTTCGAAGCCGATGCAGTCGGCGGGATCTGGCTTAACCGCTGTTCCGCTTCCGTCACTGAATACAGCATCAAGAAAATCAGGCAGTTCAATAGTTTTATCATCCCGTACAAGAAATGATGCAAGAAGCGCTATTCCCCACGCGCCGCCTTCACCGGCTGTCGAAAGAACCGATACAGGGACTCCTGTTGCCGCTGCCATTATTCTTGCTCCGACTCCCTCTGTTTTGAAAAAGCCGCCGTGGCCGTTGATTTCATCAACTTCGACCCTTTCATCTTTAAAAAGGATATCGAGTCCAGTACGCAGTGCGCAGAGCGAGGTGAACAGCTGGCTTCTTATAAGGTTGGCAGCGGTAAACCTGCTTTCGGGTGTTCTTGCGAGCAGGGGTCTGCCCTCGGTAAAACCGGTGATGTGTTCACCCGAATGATAGCCGTAGGCGAGCAGTCCTCCGCAGTCGGGGTCGCCGCTGAGCGCGAGTTTCATCATTTTATCATAAAGTTCTTCGGTGGATACTTTTGCTCCGAGGATTCCCGCGGCATCACCTATAAGGTCTATCCAAGCGCTGTACTCGGTGCTGCAGTTGTTTGAATGCGCCATTGCCACAAGGCTTCCGTCGGGGGTAGTCACCTGGTCAATTTCATGGTGAACTGATTTGAGTTCTTTTTCCAGAACGAGCATTGCAAAAACCGAGGTTCCGGCAGATACGTTTCCCGTTCGCTGACGGACGCTGTTTGTTGCAACCATTCCGGTTCCGGCGTCTCCTTCTGGCGGACACATGGGTATTCCTGCTTCAAGGTCGCCCTCCGGATCGATCAGCGCAGCGCCTTCGGCAGTTAAAAATCCCGCCGGTTTTCCTGCTTTCAGAACTTTCGGCAGAATGTCTTTAATCTTCCAGCCGAAACCTTCGCCGGCAATGAGGCGGCTGAATTTATTCAGCATATCCGGGTTATAATCACCGGAAACTGTATCGATCGGGAACATTCCTGATGCAGCTGTCAGCAGTTCGTGTACATAACCGGCAAGTGTATTGATTCCGGCAATCGCAGCTGTATGCTGTTCTCCATTCAGAATTGCCTGATAGAGGTGGGCTATGCTCCATCGCTGCGGAACCGGGTAACCGAACAGCTCCGTCAGTTTTTCGGAGGCTTCGGATGTTATATTGTTGCGCCATGTCCGGAACGGTACAAGTAATTCACCGTCTTTGTCGAATGCAAGGTAACCATGCATCATTGCGCTGATCCCCATGGCTTTTACCCGCTTCAGGACTATGCCGTATTTATCGGCAACGTTCTTTTTAAGGTCTTTATAACATGATTGGAGACCCCGTTCGACTTCGGTAAGCGGGTAGGTCCATATTCCGTCCAGCTGCGAATTTTCCCAGTTGAAGCCTCCTGCCGCTATCGGGCTGAATTTATTGTCTATCAGTACCGCCTTTATCCTGGTCGACCCGAGTTCAATTCCAAGTACAGCATCTCCCTGCTCTATAAGGGTTTTTACATCATTCATAGGTAACTCCAATTAGTCTTGACGCGTTATCGATAACGCATTCTAATACTCCGGGAGTCTTTGTGTCAAATGTATTATCGGATTGTGCTTTCATGATCCACGGTATTCCGGTTATGAAGAGACGCAGCGGATTGTCCGGATAAAGAAAAGGATTTTGGTTCAAAGCAGGTTGTTGACGCTGTTTCTGATAATCAGTTTTCCGCCGATCAGTGTTTTACGCGGCGGAGGGCTTTCGTCCCGGCTGCATTTCAGCAGAAGCATATCGAAGGCTGTCTGCCCGATGTCCTGCTTGGAGACGTCAATCGAAGTAAGGGCGGGTGATACCATTGTTGCCATCGGAAGGTTGTCGAAGGCTGCTATTGAAACGTCGGCGGGTCGAGTATCCCTTTTCCTGCAGCGCCTTCATGCATCCCATCGCGATTATGTCGTTTATTGCAAAAAATACGGTAGGCAGTTTCGGTGAACTTTCAAGATATCGCGAGAACTCGTTGAATGCGTTTTCAAATGTTGAGTCAACATCTATTATATAGTCGTCGTGAATCTCAAGGTTGAGGCTGTCCATAACCTGGCAGAAGGCCTTCTCTCTAAGCTGAAAGTTCCGGGTGTTGACACTGCTTTTTATCAGTCCTATTTCATGATGTCCCAATTTGATAAAATGATTTATCAGTTTATAAACTGCGTCGGTATTGTTCATGTCGACAAAATCCGCGGAAATATAATCGAGGAATGTATCTACAAAAACAATATTCTTGCCGGTTTTTATTAGGGTTCTGATGTCTGATTCACTCAGCTCCGTTCCTAGAATCAGGTAGCCGGTAATCTGTGGAGATTCATTGATTTTTTTTACTATATTCGCAATAGGCTCGTCTGAGCCGTAGGCTTCGACCTCTATAACTGTTCCGCTTGCCGAGGCGCTTGAAGAAATTCCTTCAAGGTATGCGTCTATAAAATAGTTGTGGTTCTTGTTTATCGTATGGCCATGACGTGAAATCTTCAAAAATCGTACGATCATCTCGGGATCTGCAGCCGTCATTTTGGCCAGCGGTTCGTAACCCATCTCTCTGGCAACCTCGCGGACCCTTTCCCTTGTATCCGTACTGACCCCGGGTTTGTTGTTTATCGCAAGTGAAACAGCGGCGGCGGATACTCCGGCTCTATTTGCAATGTCTCTGATTGTAATTTTCATATAAAATCCTGAATAAGATGATCGGACTTAATTT
>QKCC01000163.1 GCA_003245835.1 Spirochaetales bacterium
CATAACTGTCATTCCGACGATTGTTTTTCCCGAGCCGCAGGGCATGACTATTGTTCCGAATCCGAAACCCTGTTTTCCTCCCCCGAAAAAGGCCTGGGCAGCCTCTGTCTGGTAATCACGGATATGAAAATCGTTGCCCGATGCAGTCTGTTTGCGCAGGCTGAACTCAAGCGGTTCACCTTCGGTCAGCGGAGCAATATCCTTTACCGGCCAGCCGGCTTTGATGAGCTCGACTTTTACTGTACCGCGGTCAACCAGTTTGACCAGGAATCCGTCCTCTTCACGGATAAGTAGATTTTTCAGGTTTTTTCTCGATTCAAGTTCCGTGATTATATTAGCGTTTTCCGCCTCGAGGTAGAGCAGGTCGGGGTTCCCGGTTTCTTTCAGAATCAGCTGCCCGTACCGGTTAATTGTCTGCCCGATCGTAAAAAGAACATTCTCGGGTACATTGAACCGCGACCAGTCAGTGAGCCGTTTTCTGACTTCATCAGCGCTGATTCCGGCCGAAGCGGCGTTCCAGAGCGAGAGCGGACTTATTCTGTAGGTGTGTATATGTTCAGGTGATTTTTCGAGCTCAGCGAAAGCCGCAATGTCGTTTCTGGCGGCTTCGAATGACGCGTGGTGAACATCAAGCATAAGCGAGCTGTCGCTTTGTACAATCAGGGGTTTATCGTTAGTGTCAACCATGGCCGTCTAGATTATCAGATTAGAGGCATACTGGCAACAGATACCCAACAGATACCGGCTGACCACAATTCCAATATGGCTGATTTTTAATCACTGTTACAATTCAGCGTGTCAGACTGCATCGGCTCTGCGCAATTTTCCGTTTGAAATCTTTGAGGTTATCTCGCGGAACCTGTTTTCTGCCTCGTCTATTGTTTTGGCATCCGGGTCTTTCAGGAGGCTCAGCCTCTCTTTGAAGAGTTTTCCCGCTTCCTTACTGATGTTGCTGTATATTCTGTATTGGACGGCATCTGTTTCCATCTTCATAAGCACACCGAGGTTTTCCCAGTCGAATGCCTTTAGCATAAAACTGATCTCGTTGTCGCTTGCGCTCAGGACCCAGAAGCCGCATTCGGTCCTGGCGGATCTTTCACTGTTCGCGAGTTTTATCAGATGCCTGGTGAAATCATCATCGAGCCGTTTTTTATGTTCTTCATTAATCTGCGGTCCCAGAAACGAACAAAGTATTTCGTCGGTCAGAGATACGGGATCAGCCCGCAGAATTGAAAGTATGCCTTCTTTCACCATTGCCATTTCAAGCAGGTGCACGCCTTCGGCATTCCTGACTGCTATCCTGATATCGAGAATTCTCTCGACAACACTGTAATCGTAACCCTTTCCGATAAGTTTTATGCTGTCGCGCAGGAAGTTGTCATTAATTGAGCCTGAATCATGGTCCAGTACAAGAAACCCGGCTGAACGGGCCTTTCTGGCCTGCTCGAGGATTTCCTTTAAAAGAATCAGCGAGTGCCTTTTTTCATTTTCCGAACATTTTATTCTGCTGCCGAAAGTAAGGTCATAATTCATAAAGCCCTCCTTCGCCATAACAGGCAAATCCTTAGAAATATAGCACTCTTTTTTTATTTTTCATCTAAACCATCTTAAATAACTTTTAAAATACGCAAAAATGGAAAATTCACGATAAAACTAACCCGAAAACCGAGCTTGAACCTCGACAGCAATAAAAATATAATCAGAGCGTGAAGAACGGCAGCCTGCTTATAAAAAATCTGAACTTCTCTTACCCTGAATATTCTGAATTCATCAAAAGCTGTATTCTTGAGGGCCTGTCAGCGGGAATTTCTCCGGGGGAACTGATAATTATTTTCGGCGGTGCCGAATCAGGAAAAAGTACGCTGGCCCTGATTCTCGCTGCGCTGATTCCGCTTCATTCGGGAGGAAAGGTATCGGGAACTGTCGAGCTCGGCGGAATCAGCCTGCTTGATGCCGAGCCGTACGAGCTGACTGAAAACGTTGGTATTGTTTTCCAGGACCCTGAAAAACAGTCCGTTACCACCGAATGTTTTGATGAAGCGGCATTCGCGCTTGAATCCCTCGGTATTCCGGCGGAACAGATAGAAAGCAGGGTCAGGGACGCCTTTAAAAAACTCGGTATAAGCCGTTTGATTGGGGCATCAACCTCTGAAACCTCCGGGGGAGAGAAAAAGAGGCTTGCACTGGCAGGGCTTTATGCCGTGAATCCGGATCTCTGGCTGCTCGATGAAACCATAGAGGAACTTGATAATCCCGCAAGGATCGAGCTTTTCAGCATGCTTCAGGGATCCGGAAAAACCGTAATTGTATTCGCTTCAAAGTATTATGATATTTTTGACGATGCCGACGGCTTTTACCTGCTTGAAAACGGGAGACTGTCAGAAAGACAGAGTTTTCCGGCAGGCGGTGACATCGGTGAGAGACTGCGGAATGCAGGTATTCTGCCTGCTCCGGTAAAAAGGGAGCAGGCTTCTCTTCTCGGGAAGCAGGGTCTGCTTCAAGCCTCCGGGCTGTGCTACAGCTATCCTGAAGGCAGTTTCAGTCTCGAGATCGACAATTTCCGGCTGCATGAGGGTGAGACGATATCCATCGTCGGGAGGAACGGCTGCGGCAAGTCGACATTCGTCAGGCTGCTGTGCGGACTGCTTGTTCCGGCATCCGGAAACATCACGGCTTTTCCAGATGCCTCGAAGCCCGAGACCGGGGAGTCATTCCTTAACAGATTCTGCGGGCTGATGTTTCAGAATCCGGATTACCAGATATTTCTGCCGACCGTGGCGGATGAGCTTTCATGGGGAATGAAGGAGGCCGGAATATCGGCACAGATAATAAATGCCGAGGTCCAGAAGGCTATCGAAATATTCAGGCTTCCAGACGGTTCGACCCCGCCGACCTTAATGAGTTTCAGCGCCCGCAAAAGGCTGCAGGCTGCAGTTTATTATCTGCTCAAACGCCCTGTCTTCATTCTCGATGAAGCCGACACCGGCATGTCTTACACGGATTTCACGGACCTTGTTTCGCGGCTGAAAAAAGTCTCAAAGGGACTGATTATCATCACCCATAATCTTGAACTTGCATCGGCAGTTTCTGATCGGGTATTCGGAATGAGCCGGGGCCGTCTTTATGACGACATAGTTGATTTCAGTGCCGGGCGGCTTAATGAATGGCTTTCGGATTCGGAAAAACCTGAAGATCACAGGATGGAGGACAGGGTTGATAACTGATACCTTTATTCCGGGCAAAGGTCCTCTTTACAGTTTTGATCCGAGGCCTAAATTAATTCTTCTGCTATTATCAGTCTTTCTGTTTCTGTTTGAATCAACAATAGCGTTACAGGCGGGACTTGTTGTTTTAATTCTGTCGGCAGCAGCCGCATCTCTGGGAATCAGCAAGGCTGCGGTTCCGATCAGGTCGATCCTTCCTATCCTGATCCTGACGGCACTGCTTACCCCGCCGTTTAACAGGTCGGGGGAGGCCCTGCTTGTGATCGGCGGCCGTACCGTCATTACCGATGAAGGCCTCAGGCAGACTGTCAGCCTGCTGCTCCGGTTTACCGGAATTACCGCTTCATTCTTTCTGTTCTTCAGTACAACGAGAATATCCCCGATGATCCTCGCGTTTCGGGCTTTCGGTCTGCCTTACCGGGCTGCGCTGACCGTGACGATATCGCTGAGGTACATTCCTGATATGTTTACTACCTATGGAAGAATTACCGACGCGCATAAACTGCGGACTGCCGGGGGAGCGGAACGGAAAAAGGGTTTTCGCCACAGGATAACAGGCCTTTTCCCCGTTCTGACTGCGGTCCTGATTCACGCGGTGAAGGAAATCCCGACCCTTGCTATGGCTCTTGATTCGAAGGGGTTCGGACGTTCAGGACGCAGGACTTCATGCCGGAAGCTTCCGCCCTGGAAGGATATAGTTCCGCAGCTTGCGGCTGCTGCTGCGATAAGTATTTTATTGTCCGCCGCGTCAGTGTTAATATAATCTGATGAAAGCCGGAAGGGTTTTAAGATATGCCGGAATAGCCGCAGCATCGATATTCGTGTTTTTGATACTGTATTTTACCGCCGTACTTATCGGAGGTACAGTACGCGTCGGTCCGAAAACGTCGAATGCATCTGTGAAAACTGCCGCTGCCGGACAGTCTCTTTCAGGCAGCGGAATAATACTCGACAGCAACGGCAGGCACATCGACCTCTGGATCCCGGCGGAGTACTGTTCATTCATGGCCGGAGAACCCTTCAGCGGCAGCCCCGATGCCGGCGGCTGGTACGGTTTCGGCTGGGGCGACAGGGCATTTTTTCTGAATACTCCCTATGCCGATGATGTGAGCATCCGCCTTGTTCTTAATGCTCTTTTTGTACCGAGCCGATCTATTCTTGCAGTCCAGTATTCACAAAAAACTCCGGCCGGCCGGATCGTTTCAGCGAACCCGGGCGAACTCTCGGAAGTTTCCGCGTGTATCGAGAGCTGGTTCAAGCTCGGCGGGGACAGCCTGCAAAGAGTCCCGGAGGCTGAGGCGGATCCCTCCTATATCGGGTACCTGTTCTATGAATCCCGCGGGCGTTACTCTCTTTTTTTTACAAGCAATAACTGGGTAAACAGGGTGCTGAAGGCCGGCGGACTGCCGGCCAGACTATGGACGCCGCTCGTTTTCGGGCTGGAATAAGGACCTGCCGTTCCGCTCAGATACACGGGAATAACTGAATATTCACCGGCGAAGATTGAGCCGGATTGAGTAATCTGATACTATATCCATATGAGTGATAACACAGAAAGAAAAAATACATCAGGCAGGATTGCCGCTATAGCAATCATGACAGCGGTCACAATGGTTTTTACATATGTGGTCAGGATACCCGTTGCCCCTACACGGGGTTATATCAACCTCGGTGATGTCGCGGTATTTTTTACCGCCCTGACATTCGGTCCCTATACAGCGCTGATTTCCGGCGGGCTCGGGCCTGCTATAGCCGACATTGTGGCAGGATATTCCCAGTGGGCGCCGATTACCTTT
>QKCC01000242.1 GCA_003245835.1 Spirochaetales bacterium
CGATCCTCCGCAGTCAACACCGATGGCGCGAAGCGTATCGATTGCTGCCGTCCTCATAACCTGGTATTCCTTGTCGGAAAGTGTCTGAATCGGCGCTACCGTTATACTGTCGCCGGTATGGATTCCCATCGGGTCGATGTTTTCGATAGAACATACGATTACGGCGTTGTCAGCATTATCACGCATTACTTCAAGTTCGAATTCTTTCCAGCCGATAAGTGATTCCTCGATAAGGCATTCATGGGTAGGACTTTCGAGCAGTGCTTTTTCAAGAAGCGGAACAAACTCATCCGCATGTTCGGCAATAGCGCCGCCGCGGCCGCCGAGGGTGAAGCTCGGCCTCAAAATAAGGGGAAACCCGGTTGTATCGGCGAACTTTTTGCCTTCAGCAATATTCCTTACAAGCGAGGAAGCCGGGGTATCAAGACCTATCGCAGTCACTGTCTCTTTAAAGAGCTGCCTGTCTTCAGCCAGTTCAATAGCCCTTGTGCTTGCGCCTATCAGTTCAACACCGTATTTTTCAAGCAGGCCGAGCTTTTCAAGCTTCAGCGTCAGGTTAAGCGCCGTCTGGCCGCCCATTGTAGGCAGAAGCGCATCAGGGCGTTCCTTTTTAAGGATTTCTTCAACGTATTCTGGTTCCAGGGGTTCCATGTATACAACATCCGCTACTCCCGGAGTTGTCATTACCGTTGCGGGGTTAGGGTTAACAAGAATTACCTTGTACCCCTCTTCCTTCAGGGCTTTTACAGCCTGAGTACCGGAGTAATCGAACTCACAGGCCTGCCCGATAACAATCGGGCCGGAACCTATAATCAGAATCTTTTTCAGATCTTTTCGTGCGGGCATTTATTTTTCCTCCGCGATTTTTATGTATTCGTCAAATATCCAGGATGTATCTACTGGCCCAGGTGATGCTTCCGGATGAAACTGTACCGAAGCTATTTTGCGTTCCCTGCTCATTATCCCTTCTACAGATTTATCATTTGCATTCATAAACCACAGCTTAACATCAGCAGGCAGAGTCTCCTGCCTGACGGCAAAACCGTGGTTCTGACTTGACACATAAACCTTTCCGGAAAACTCGTCCCTGACGGGATTATTTATTCCATGGTGGCCGAATTTCATCTTGTATGTTTCGGCGCCGAGCCCGAGACTGATCAGCTGATGGCCCAGACAGATGCCGAATACCGGAATTTTATCGATTAAGCCCTTAACGAGTTCAATCTGCTTTTCGAGTACGGCCGGATCGCCGGGTCCGTTTGAGAACAGAACTGCGTCAACCCCCGAAGACAGGATGGTTTCAGCAGAGACTGTCGACGGAAATAGTTTAACGCTTATATTCCTTGAAACAAGTTCCCGGACTATATTGGCTTTTATACCGCAGTCGATAACCGCGAAAGCAGTTTTCATGCCCGGGTTAATTAATTCGTCATCCTGTGTACCTACATCACCGATCAGGTTCTGACCCTGCATATCGGGCATTTTGTTCAGACGGTCTACAGCAGCCTTTAATGCTGAAGGATCAGGCTGGTTTTCAACAATTTCACATCGGATGATACAGCCTTTCATGCTGCCTTCGTTTCTGAGTTTTATAGTAAGTGAACGGGTATCTATCTCGGAAATTCCGCATATCGAGTTTTCAGAAAGAAAGGAATCAATAGTCTGACGTCCCTTGTATACACCGCCCCGGTAGACGGAACGAACAATAAGTGCCCTTGCTTTTATTGTTTTTCTTCCGGCTGATTCGGGGCCGACCTCTGTCCATTCTTTCAAATCGCCGTAATTTCCGATGTGCGGATACGTCATCATAACAATCTGTCCTGTATAGGACGGATCAGTAAGTATTTCGTGATAGCCGCTCATACCGGTGTTAAATACAACTTCGCCTTCGGACAGTGAATCCGGCTCAGCACCGAAACCTGTTCCGGTAAAAAAACTACCGTCTTCAAGAACGAGGCAGCTGTTTTTCTTCATGAATTCCACCTTTATGTATATTCATACATTTTTATGTATAAATATACATTGTGTTTTAAAAAAATACCGGCACCTTGGCCGGTTTTTTTAGTCCCTAGGGGAATCGAACCCCTCTTTGAAGAATGAGAATCTCCTGTCCTAACCGATAGACGAAGGGACCGAAAACTTCTTCGAAGTATTTAGAAGTTCTTAATCAGAACTTCTTCATCGAAATTAAACCGGCTCTTAAGCCGCTTCACACAGTTTTCTTCTGTGCTTACACATTTGATGCTCTAATAAATCTGCCCGAGAAGGACTTGAACCCTCACAAACGGAACCAGAATCCGTCGTGCTACCATTACACAATCGGGCAATAACAGTTGCAGGTAATCTACTAAAAAGGCCTGACAGTGTCAATAGTTTAGTAAATCTTTTTACTCGGAATCATAATTCACAAGTGTGTGTATTTCCAGTCCGCTTAAAGCTTTATCGAAATTAAGGAACGGAAGACCAACCACTCCGAAAGCTCCGCTGACCTTTGCTCCGGCTTCTTCAAGAAGTTCGGCAGCCGCCTTCAGCGTCCCGCCTGTAGCAATTAAATCGTCAACAAGAAGGACATTTCCCCCGGAAGGAATATCATCAATGTGAATCTGGATAGAGTCCTCACCGTACTCAAGAGCGTATGTTTTTGTTATCGTCTTCCCCGGAAGTTTACCCTTCTTTCTGATCAGGACAAGAGGGATGCCGAGCCGTTCACAGAAGGGGGCTGCAAAAAGGAAACCTCTTGCCTCAGCGGCTGCTACTGCGTCAATTTTCTTTCCTTTGTAAATTTCTTCCATTTTGTTAATACAGAAACTGAAAGCCTCAGGATTGGTAAGTATGCTGGTTATGTCGTAAAACAATATTCCCTCTTTGGGAAAATCCTTTATCTTTCTTATCGCCTTGTCCAAATCAAAATCATTGGTCATATAGTATCCTTGGAATAGTTTTCATCAAGATTATTAAACAACATCATTTTTATGTCAACGTACTTTTTAATGTGCTTTTTATTGATTATTCAGCATGTTATACTCAGCCCATGGAGATAGATTTTTATAAACTGCAGGCAGCCGGCAACGATTTCATACTGGTAAATTATTCAGGGAAAAGGTTCCCTTCAGAAGCCGAACTCAGAGAACTCGGCCGGCGCATCTGTAGGCGTGATTACGGTATCGGCGGAAACGGACTTATCGCAGTCCGGGAACTTTCTCTTGATTCGATTTCAGCAGTGCTTATTGACCCGTCAGGTGATTTTCCGGCACCTTCAACGGATGCAGCCCTCTGTTTCTCACGTCTTATTTTCGATTCAGGAATAGCCGGCAAGGAAGATTTTACCTTAAAAATAAACGGAACCGCTCATACTGTCGGTATAATTGACAGCAACAATTTCAGAATTTCCATGGGAAAACCGATGACTGCCGATGCAGAGGAACTGAGGGAAGATCCCGAAACCGATTATATTCACCGCATTTCAGCAGGCGGAAAAGATTACCCGGTCAATATTATTAATCTTCAGAAAACAGGGATTGTGACTTTCACGGAAGCACAGCCCATTCAGCAGATAAAATCTATCGCCGACCGGATTCTTACTGCGGCGGAATTTGATGCATCAAACAGGCTTATTTTTGCCACCGTCAACAGCAGAGAGGACCTCGATGTCCGGATTAGGAACAGCAGAGGCGATGATTTTGCGTCGTCATGCGCTATTGCCGCGGTAGCCGCTGTTGTTAACGGATTCCTTGATCGAAACGCGACAGTAACGCATAAACAGGGTGAATACTATTTTCAATGGCTGCACCCATCCAATGAGGTATTCATGACAGGCTCGTCCGATTACATTTTCTCGGGATCAATGTTTATAGAGCTTTAAAGGTCAAGACCGTATTCCGACAGTTTACGGTGCAGGGTCTTCCGCCCAATTCCAAGAACCTCCGACGTTTTACTCTTGTTCCCTTTCTGGGCATTGAGTGTTTCAATAATTATCTGTTTTTCGGCATCGGCAAGCGATGACCCGGTACATATCCTTATGCAGTTGGAATCAACAGGCTGCTGAATTGAAGGCGGAAGATCATCGACTGTTATCACTTCTCCCTTGCACATTACAACGGCGCTTTCAATAGAGTTACGCAGTTCGCGTATATTACCGGGCCAGCCGTAATTATGAAGTGCGACCATTGCCTTATGTTCAAATCCCCCGATAGCACGTCCATTCTCTTCCGAAAACTCTGAAAGAAATGCCGATGCAAGAAGTGATATATCCTCCTTACGGTCCCGCAGCGGGGGCACATGAATCTGGACAACATTAAGCCTGTAGAACAGGTCTTCCCTGAAATTCCCGTTTGCAATTTCGGCCTTCAGATCCCTGTTTGTGGCGGATATTATTCTTGTGTCAATCTCTACGGTTTCTTCACCGCCGACTCTCTCGAAC
>QKCC01000225.1 GCA_003245835.1 Spirochaetales bacterium
AACAGCATCCGGGATGGCTGCTATTTCAACAGTCTTCTTTGCGCTTTTAAAGGCAGGAGATCATGTAATTGCTGACTGGACTACATATTCTTCAACTCACGAAATGCTTGATCACAGGTGGACAGATTTCGGAATTGAAACGACTTTTGTCGATTCTTCAGACCTGTCGCAGGTCGAAGCGGCGTGCAGGGAAAATACAAAACTCCTGTATGTAGAAACAATTTCAAACCCCACAATGAAGGTTCCATCAATCAGGAAGCTTGTTAAATGGGCGCACGCAAAAAACATCATCGTTATGTGCGACAATACCTTCGCTTCTCCGTGGGTAAGCCGTCCCCTTGAAATGGGTGTTGATATTGTAGTCGAATCGGCTACCAAATTTATCGGCGGTCATTCAGATGTACTCGGCGGTGTTATCGCTGTAAAATACGGCCTGCTTAAAGAGGATTTTACCTACTATATGAGGTGGAATTCCCTGACAAAGCTAGGAGGAGCAATCAGTCCGTTCAATGCATGGCTGCTTCTGCGCGGATGCCAGACCCTTCCTCTTAGAATGGAACGCTCCTGTTCAAATGCCATGAAGCTGGCAAAATACCTTGAAGGCCGTAAAGAGGTCCGGAAGGTATGGTATCCGGGGCTTGAGTCCCATCCCGGTCACGAGACGGCAAAGGATGAGCTTCCTTCATTCGGGGCCATGCTTGCTTTCGAAGTTGCAACCGAGGAGCTCGCTGTAGACATCCTCGACTCAACAAGGCTGATCAGTTTTGCGGGAAGTCTCGGATCCGTCAGAACAACCTGCCAGGCCCCTTCTACCATGGCATTTCTTGATGTTCCGCAGGAGCAGAAGGATGCAATGCAGATCAGGGACGGTCTTATCCGTGTATCGATGGGTGTTGAAAACATCGACGATATTATAGCTGACTTTGACCGTGCAATCAGTAAGCACTGCTGAGTATATGAAGAAAAGACCTGTCATTCTTGACTGCGATCCGGGGCATGACGACGCAATTGCATTGATGCTTGCCCTTTCATCGAAAGAACTTGATGTCCGGCTGATTACTGTTTCAGCCGGAAATTCAACTATCGAAAGAACCACATTGAACGCCCTTCGGATTGTGTCTTTTCTGGATAAGCAGGTAGAAGTGGCAGCCGGCGCACGAAAGCCGCTTAGGCGTGTGGTAATTCCCGATGTTGAGACTCACGGCGAATCGGGGCTGGACGGACCGGTTCTGCCGGAACCGAAGTTTTCTGCGAGCTCACGTAACGCGCTGGATGCGCAGGCTGATGTTCTTAAACGATCGGAAAGCAAAGTTACGATAATTCCTACCGGTCCGCTGACCAATATTGCCCTGCTGCTTTCGGTATACCCGGAGCTGAAGGATAAGATTGACCGGATAGTACTTATGGGCGGAGCCTGTTTCGGCGGAAACTGGCTGCCGAACGCAGAGTTCAATATCATGATTGATCCGGAGGCTGCGGATATTGTGTTCCGCTCCGGGGTACCGGTAACAATGTGCGGCCTCGATGTGACACTGAAAGCACAGATTTTTCCTGCTGAATTCGACATATTCAGGAGAATGCCTAACCGTACCGGCCCTCTTGTCGCCGAACTGCTTGATTTTTTTCATAAATCTACAACCCCGCCGTTTATGGCGGCTCCTGGACACGAAGAAGGCGCCCATATGCATGATGTCTGTGCAGTTGCATGGGTACTCGCGCCTGAGCTTTTCGTCTCACGCCATCTAAATGTACAAATCGAAACGGTGAGCGAGCTTACCCTTGGCTGTACTGTTGTTGACTATAACAATGTTTTCAAGCTTCAGCCTAACGCCGATGTATGTTTCGATATTGACAGGAAGGGCTTCCTCGATCTGCTGACGAGCGGAATATCATCGCTGCCGTAACTGTTGTGCTTATAATTAATGTGGTAACACATTGACAAATGTAGTGTTCCAACTTTATTATTAAATAAATGTGGTAACATCACATATATTGCAATTAAGGAGAGTCTAAATGAAAAAAAGAATTGTACTCGTAATGGTATTACTCTTGATTCTTGGTTCCGGTGCCTGTATCTGGGCCGGAGGCGCACAGGAAACCGGTAAATCGGATTCCGCGTCACAGAAGCTGACTGTATGGCATGCTTATGCCGGACAGGCTGATAAAGAAGAGTTCATGAAATATGCAATGGACAGTTTCAAGGCAAAATACCCTGACATCAAAATCGAAGAGATGGGTATGGAGCATTCGTCGTATAAGGTGAAACTGAACACAGCCATGAATACCGGTGCTGTTCCCGACGTTTTCTACACTCTTCCGGGTTCATACCTTGGTGCGTTTGTTGACGGCGGAATGGTTGAGCCGATCACAGCTGATCTTGCGGCTGACGGTTGGGGCGATACAATTATGGACAGCGCCCTTGCACGTGTCGCATACGGCGACGATATCTATGCAGTTCCCATCGATGTCGATGCTACTGTTGTATGGTACAACAAGGCATTGTTCACCGAGAAAGGCTGGAAGACTCCCAAAACAGCTGCTGAATTTACGGCTCTCTGCGAAAAAATAAAGAACGACGGAATTGTTCCGATTGCCCTCGGCAACAAGGATCAGTGGCCGAGCACATTCTGGTTTCAGTATCCCATGCTCCGCCTCGTTGATACAGGCATAGTTGATGCCTTTAATGCAGGCGACAGTTCCGCGTCATTTTATCCTGAGGGAGTTGCCGCATTTCAGGTCATAGCGGATCTTGCCAAAGCCGGTTACTTTCCCAAGGGTGTGAACGGTATATCTGCCGGTGAGGCAAATATGCTTTTTCTGAACAGTCAGGCTGCGATGGTTCTTAACGGAACATGGCAGATCGGGATGGCTGCAGACGCACCGGATGATTTTGAACTCGGCTACTTTGCTTTTCCGACATTCGCGAATGGTAAGGCTGATCAGACCGATGTTATTGCCGGTGTCGCAGCATGTTTCGCAATCGCAAAAGATACCCCCAACAGGGATGCTGCCATTCTGTTTCTTAAGCATATGACCAGCAAGGAAGTAGCTGCAAAATATGTCGAAATAAGAAAAACCCTTGTTACAACCATAGGCGCAGCTACCAAAGAGAATGCCGGTGAAGTTTTATACGGTATCAGTACCAACGTAATGGAAAAAGCGGGAAGCCTCGATTCTTTCTATGACACAGCAATGCCTCCTGCAGCGGTTGAAACATACTATACCGTGCTTCAGGGTGTATTAAGCGGAGATATTACCCCGGCGGATGCAGCCTCAAGGCTGAATGATTCCATGAAAGCCGGAAATTAAGATTTTAATTTTATCAGGGGCTCCTGCCGTTTTGGGAGGAGCCCTGTTTTTTTTAAGGATCTATATGTGACAACGACACAGCTTCAAATGCGGAAAGTACGGCAGCGGCGGGAAAGCCGGACTGCATTCACCTACCTGGTTCCGGCCCTACTGTTTCTTCTTGTTTTTATGGTTTACCCCATGATCTATTCAGGGGTTCTTTCTTTTTTTCAGTGGTCCGGGGTAGCGGCAAAAACATTTGTCGGTTTTCAGAATTTTACCAGGCTGTTTACCGATCAGTATTTCTGGAGGGCCCTGACAAACAATATCACGGTTGCAGCTGCGGCTATGGTTTTCCAGGTTTTTGTTGCATTGGTAGTCGCCTACATTCTTGTAAGGGTAGCCGGCAAGGCAAGCAAGCTGTTTCTTTTTATCTATCTTGTGCCGATGGTAGTCAGTGAAATCTGTATAGGTCTGCTCTGGGGATTTATATATAACCCGTACTTCGGACTCATTAACGCGGTTCTGAGGGGTATCGGCCTTGATTCGCTCGCACTTGGCTGGCTCGGTGAGGCCGCCACGGCTTTTCCGGCAGTAATAAACACAATGAATTTTACATACCTGGGACTGTATGTCCTGCTTTTTGTAAATGCTATCCAGGCCACACCGGAGGATGTTTTTGATGCAGCCAAGATTGACGGCGCCGGCGGAATAAGAACATTTTTCAATGTTGCCGTTCCCATGATCTGGGAATCGGTATCATCGACAATTCTTCTTGCCATAATCAGCTCATTTAAAACCTTCTCGCTGGTTTTTGTACTCACTAACGGCGGTCCCAATCATCGCTCCGAGGTCTTATCCACCTATTTATACAAGATGGGATTTAATTCTTTCCAGATGGGCTACGCTTCTACAATCGGGTTCGTACAGATGATCCTGACGGCATCGGCAGGCGTTATAGTTCTTTTTGCAATGTCGTCCAAAAACAGGGAGCAGCGATAATGAAATTGAAGAGAGTCTCGGCAGGGTCTGTTCTGGCAATGGTCCTTGTTACAATCAGTGTAATTCTGGTGATCGGCCCCTTTATCTGGCTGCTTTATTCATCTTTAAAAACAAATAAAGAGTTT
>QKCC01000248.1 GCA_003245835.1 Spirochaetales bacterium
ATAAAATTCCGCCCATTGATGAATTCCGGCCTTATACTGAATGGGACAAGGTCGTGCATATTGATCACGGATACGACGAGGGCAAGCCCGAGAGTGAACTGACTCTTGAAGATGTAAAAGGTGCAGCAGTTTTCAGGGGCGGTTCCTGTGAGTCCGCGTCAATGGAAAAAGGAGACTGGAGCAGCATGCTTAGTTTCCGCTGCGCATTCGGGCATCAATTTGAAGCAAGTCCAAGGTTGGTTCTTGAAGGCGGACACTGGTGCCCGGTCTGTGAGCGCGAAAGCTGGAATTACCATAACATTGCCAGGGTCAACCCGTTTTTCGCACAGGTCTGGTACCCTCTTCATGACAGGAATGAAGAAGCTATAGAGTACAAAAAAACGGTCAGCGAGCTTGATGTAATGCTGGAAAGATGAAGAAAGTTTATGAACCACCGATGAAGAAGATATAAAGCAAGAATATTTAAAAATTATCTTCTCTTCCATCGGCGGCTGTCGGCGGTTTAATACTTTAGCTTGCAGTCATCGCGGTTCTGATGCGGCTGAAATAATTCAGTTCGTGCCGGCGGTGAAAAGGTTGTATAATCAGCTGTGGCAAATATTTTTACACAGCTGATCGACAGCGGCAGGGTTGGTACGGCTGCAGAATTAAAGAGCGCATACAGACGCATAATTCAGAAACTGCATCCGGATACTTCCGCATTCAGTAACTCTGAAGACTTGTTCATTGAATATACCAGGCAGTATAACGAAGCACTCAATTCATTTGCAGAGAATCCTGAAGCCGGCAGCGCTGGTGTCAATTATCAGGAACTTTTCTATACCGAATACCTCAGGCTTGAAATGGTCGATAAACCTTTTGCTTTTAAGCAGTCAAATCCGGAAACGATTGATGATATAAAAAACAGAGCCCTTAATTATTTTGCGGGCTGGCGGAACAATTTGCTGCCGCTTTATATTACAGCGAATGAAGAATATGATCTGATTAAAGCGGAGAAGATTAACAGCGCATCGGAGAGTGATAAGCTTATTTTCGGGCTGACTGTAGTTTTTAATAATATCCTGAAATACAGAATCACCGGTTTAAAACTCTACCGGATACAGCTTAAACAGTCGTTTGATGAACTAATTGCTAAGCTTAAACAACAGAACTATTCCAGTCTTGCTGAATTTCTGATCTTCCTTGCCGATGAAGAAAGTTATTAAACCACCGAAACCACAGATGAAGAAGATAGGGAAGGAGGAAGGTAAGAATATTGAAAGATAACTTCTTTTCCATCGGGGTTTATGCATGCAATGCGGCTTTTGAAGAATGACTATATGGTAAAGCCTGGCGCTTATAAGTGATTTTCTTTTTTTAACCATGGCCTTATAATGTTAGTAGATTAGAAGAATATTCACAGTCTTTTACAAATAATTTAATGTAATTTAAAGTTCTTTATTGTATAGTAGACGCATGACGACAGACACCATCGAGCTTTTCGTTATCACCGGGAATATTAAAGCTGAAATCCTGCTGAAACAAGAGGTTGAAAACTCCGGTTTCAGATCTGTCAATTTCTTTAAAAATTTTGACGGAAACCGGGACTTGAAACGTTCAGATAGCAGCAGCACTGTTGTCCTGCTTGCGGACGCGGACCAGAACGTTTCCGCTTCAGACTTTGACGACTACGATATTTTCATCCTGTTCTCAATAAATATGATCAGTGAAGATGATCTTCTTAAGACAGGCGCGGATGCGGCACTGAAGCTGCCGTTCTCCTGCGGGGACCTGAACGCTCTTATTGAATCTCTTGCAAAATCACCCGGGTGCCGGGAAGAAGAGCTGATCCTCTTTATCGACGACAGCGTACTCATTCACAAGATGGTGGATGCCATCCTTACGCCGCAGGGATTCAGGGTCGAACATGCAGAAAACGGGGTTGCCGGACTTAAAGCGGCAGAAGAGCTTACACCTGATCTTATAATAACCGATATAGAAATGCCTGAGATGGACGGCTATGAAGTCTGCAGAAGAATCAAATTCGACGACAAGCTTTGCGGTATTCCTGTTATTATTCAATCCTCACTTACAGACGGAGTGCATATAGACCGGGGATTCGAGTCCGGCGCCGATGACTATATAACAAAGCCGATCAACCCGGCTGAGCTTGTGAGCCGGATTAATAGTTTTCTTCGCGCGGTCCCTAAAAGCCGCGAGACTGTTCTTGTTGCGGATAATTCCAAACTAATTGTGAACATGATTTTAACCGGTCTGAAAAAGCAGGGCTTTCACTGCGTTACCGCAAACTCCGGCCCGGAGATTCTTGAGGCCGCAGAATCCGGCGGCATCGATTTGTTTATAATCTCGCAGGTACTTGAAGGCATCGAAGGACGGGAAGTAGTCAGAGCCCTCCGCGGCAGGCCAGAAACCAAATCCTGTCCCGTTATAATGCTCAGCAGCCGCGACAGCAGGCTTGACCTCATAAAGAGCCGAAGTGCCGGGGTAAACGAGTTTATCTCCAAACCCTTTTCGGTCGAGAGGATGCTCGTCGCTGTCGAGAAGCTGCTTGCCGAATACCGCTTTGTTAAAGAACGCGACGCGATGAGTCTGTACCTGTCCGAAGCCGCCCTTGATCACGCGGGTGAGCTTGCAAAATCAGGTACTCCGCATTCCATGCGCGCGGTACAGGACTTTCGTACTATTCTTTTCACCGATATCGTCGGCTTCACCCCGATGTGTGAAAAGCTTCCTCCCGACGAGGTCATTTCGCTGCTGAACTCATACTTCGATACAATGGTCGGTATAGTCAGGGAAAACGGCGGCGCGATAGACAAATTCATCGGCGATGCTATTATGGCGATTTACGGGGGTAAGGAAAACGGTGCTTTCCTCGCTGTTAAAAGCGGTCTTGAAATGATATCTGCGCTGGAGGATTTTAATAAATCATCAGAGCATAAAATCAATATCCGGGTTGGAATAAACTCGGGTGATGTAGTTCTGGGTGATCTCGGCAGCAGATATTTCAGACGCGACTATACTCTTATCGGTGACGCTGTAAATATTGCCCAGCGTCTTGAAAGCGCCGCTCCTAAAAACAGGATCCTGGTCAGCAAAGATACCTGGGACCTTGTAAAAGGCCAGTTTGTCGGGGAAAAAATGGAAGAAGTATCGCTGAAAGGCAAACAGGAAAAGATCGACACCTTCCTGATCTCCGGAATGGCGGAATAAGCAGCTCATCATTCAGATGAAGAGAGTTATTGAACCACCGATTACACAGATTGAAGAAGATATAAGAGAAAGAAATATATATAGATTTTTAAAAAATATTCTCTTTTCTTAAATCAGTGTCTTTCTGTGAAAATCGATGGTTAATACTTCCCTTGATTCAGTGGTTTATTTTTGGGGGAACCCCCAGGCCTAGTTAGGCCCGGGGGTTGTTGTTCCTATTGTTGTAACTGTGGAAGATGTAGTGAAAGTTGCAAGTGTAGACCCGTTCTCATATTCCAGGTTATCAATATACAAGTCGTAAAAAATTTCATCAGCAGAAATAGTTGAACCGGAAAGCAGCGAGTAGGTTGTTGAATCCTCAATTCCCGGTGCTGAAAGAACGATGGTATCTGCTGACTCTGTCGGTACATAGGCGAAAACACATTTATAATCCGATGAGACAATTGCCAATGCTTCATTACTGCTGCTGTAATCACCGCTGATCACAATGGTGTTCTGTGTAGTTGCAGATGCTGTTGGTGTGCTTGAAGCGCCGCCGAGACCTATCAGGGTTCCTCCTGTAATCGAGAACGTATTATTATCACAGTCAAATCCGCTTTCGGGAGCGTCGCTGCCTATCGCGACAATGATACCGCCGTTTATGGTTAGTGTTCCGTTTGAATCTATAGAATCGTTACTTTCGCTGCGGGCATAGATGTACCCGCCGTTTATTGTGATTGAATTTCCCGCGTTGATGCAGTCGTCATCGGTGTTTATTGTAAGATAGCCGCTGTTGATTACTACCTGGTCTTTTCCTTCGATTCCCTCCGGGCTGCAGCTGGCAGTTGCGGTTTCATAGCTCTCACCGGTTGTGGTAATAGTGATCACGCCGTTGTTGATAATAACATCGGAATCCGGATCGTCGGTAGTTTCTGATGTTGCCGCATCATCATCCAAATCCCATGAAGCGGTTATTGCCTTGCTCACCGAGGTGATATCGATGGTTCCCCCGTTGATTACTATATACCCGAGACCGGCTCCGGCGGATGATTCATCGCCTTCAACCTTGATGCCTTTGCTTTCATCATCAGCAATTGTACCCGTAGCTTTTATTGTCAAATCCCCGTCGTCGAATATAAAGCCGTTTACACTTCTGATAGCGTCGCGGACGCTTACATTCACATCAAGTGTTCCGTCGGCAATCCGG
>QKCC01000230.1 GCA_003245835.1 Spirochaetales bacterium
CATGAAAGATTCAATAAATACCTTGAATACTCGCAGGAAAACGACCTGGTAGCAAACTGTGCACAGACTGATGTAAAGGGATCAAGGAATCCCAAATACAAAAGAGCCCATATGCAGCCGGATCCTGACCAGTTTGTACATGTTATTAAGACTGACGTAGACGGCATTGGCCTTGACGGAAAGCCCTGTAAGGGTGTAATCGTCCGCGGTGCAAAGATCTGTAACTCTAATGCACCCTATGTTGATGAAATTATTGTAACACCTACAAAATTCATGGGCGCAGGTGATGAAAGTTATGCTATCGCCTTTGCTCTTCCTGCTGACTGGGACGGTATCAAGCTGATGGCTCTTCCCGGAAAACATCATGAAAGAAAGCATATTAAAGCACCATTTGCAAATGTAGGTGATGTAGAATCATTAACAATTTTTGATGATGTATTCGTACCTGAGGAAAGAATATTTCTGTGCGGTTATGATCAGCCGGATGTACTCCAGTATGCGGGCTATCTTGCGCTGATGTTTGCTCATTACCACAGACATTCGTACACAGGCTGTAAAACTGCAGTATCTGAAGTTATCGCAGCACAGGCCGCACTTGTTGCAGATGTTAATGACATTGCAAGAGAGCATCACGTTCGGGAAAAGATATGCGACATTATCACTACTGCCGAGCTGGTATTTGCTGCAGGACAGGCTTCCGCCCTTAGAGCAACCGAATTCCCGAACGGTTCATGGGTTCCTGATGAAATTCTAACCAATGCGGGACGAAAGCTTGCTGGTGAAAAGATCTACCACGAATATGAAACACTCGCGGACCTTACAGGCGGTATTTCGGCATCACTTCCGACTGAGGAATCCTTTTATGCTCCGGAAACAGCTGAACTGTGCAACAAGTATATCATGAGAAATCCGGACTACACGGCTGAAGAAACCCATCGCGTAATGAGAATGATGGAAAATAAGCTTTGTGATGCTTTCGAAGGTGCGCAGGCAGTAGCCGGTGTACACGGAGGCGGATCTCCGTTAATGGAAACAATTACAATGATGAGCCGCTACAAGCTTGAGCCGCTGAAAGATATTGCGAAGTATCTTGCAGGGTTTGAAGGTGTTAAGGTTCCCAAATACACCAGAGAGACTGCGACACCGCGGGCTATGCTTGAAAGGTTCAAGAAAACTGAAATGGGTAACGATAAGAAATAATCCCTTCTATAATTTCTTATTTAATGTTTACAAGGGGCGACTTTTCTTTATAGATATGGTCGCCCCATTTTTTTTGAAAAATGGTAAGGTTGTGCAGGGGAGGGGGACCAGAGGATAGAGGATGAATCTGAATAAAAGAATAATCATAGTTGCAGTTGTTTTCGTATCGGCTGCAGTAGAATTTTTTTTACCGATGAATATTGTTAAAGCAGGGGCTTCCATTCTGTTAGTATGCATTTCTTCCCTGATCATTATTAGATTATTTAATAAAAATGAAGAAGAAACCGTAAAAGCCGCGGCTGACCATTTTGGGGATAATTTGAGTAAAGCATCAACTGGAAGCATTTATTCGGTTGACTGCAGCAGGACTATCGAATCAATAATTAAAGATTATTCAAATGACGGTGCGAATATTGCAGACGGCATTGTCCGTGATGTCACAGGTATTCTGGGTGAAATGCAAACATTAAAGGGACAAATCAGCGAAGTTTCAGCGGCAGTTTCCCAGATTATAACTGTTATAAATGAATTTGCGTCGCTCGCCCGTATGCAGACACAATCTGCAGATATTGCTTCAGCATCCATTAAAGATATGGTCACTCGCATAAAAAACATTTCTGATATTTCAACAGCCAATATGGGGATTAAGGAAAGCTTACAGGAAACTGTTGTGGCCGGACGGCACAAAATCAGAAATTCAAATACCGGTATACAAAAAATCGCAGCAGAAATAGATGATGTGATGAATATTATTAATGTTATCAATGCAATCGCTGCCCAAACCAATCTTCTTGCGATGAACGCTGCAATTGAAGCTGCGCATGCCGGCAGCCATGGAGCGGGGTTTTCCGTTGTCGCCGAGGAAATTCGAAATCTTGCTCAATCGGCATCAGTTAATTCATCATCAATAAAGAAGAATCTGCAGCATGTGAAAAGCAGTACAGTCGAGTTATTGTCAATGAGTCATGAGAGCGAGGAAGCATTTAATGAGGTTTCTGAAAATGTCGAGAACTTTGTGTCGGCTTTTAATGAAATTCTTGAAGGTACAGTTGCCGCTGTAAAAGGCAGCAATACAATTGAAGCGTCATCTGAAGATTTAACGGCAGCATCAGGAAAAATCTCCAGGGGAGCAGATGAAGTCAGGGCGAGTGCCGACAATATAAACAATTCACTCTTGACGATTAAAGATTCATATTCAGTTGTGAATAATGAGGTAGGTGTCGTCAATTCCAGGGCCGAAGAAATCATTCATACATTGCAGGCAACCATTGGATATATCGACTGGAATAATAATAATCTGATGGATATTGAAGCAGGCATAGAAGTGTTAAAAAATCTTGAAGGACAGCCTGTTTCTGATTTCATCAATCTGAACCATGAACTGATGTCGTTAATCCCGGAATTGCTTGAGTGGGTCAGAATAACAGGTGCAGCTATCAGGGGCATGGTTGTTCCTGATGAAACCGAGAATATTAATGAATCTGAAGCAGCTGATTCTGAAAACTGCGTAATCGGCCGGTGGTTAAAAACAGGGTCGGACAAAATGGCAAACCACCAAACCAAAAACGATATAGCATCCGAACATAAACGATTTCATGAAGCTATTGTGCAGACAAGCAGGGGTATCAATAGCGGTGTATTTGAAAATGCGTTTTCTTCTTTCAGATCTGTAAGAGAATCATATACAAAAATAGTATCAATACTGCTTGAAACGGTTAAAGAGCAGCGTAACGAACTCTGATTAGTAAAATCGGCTTAATATTTGAAGGTTAAAAATGATGTTCTTATGTCATTAAATGACTCTTTCAATGTTTCGGTTAGAGTATATAATAAATTTATAATTTTTAACTAAAGAGGACTAACATAAATGGGAAGATTGGAGAATAAAATCGCCATCGTTACCGGAGGAAACTCCGGAATAGGCCGTGCTACGGCGCTTTTGTTTGCGAAAGAAGGTGCAAAGGTCGTTATCAGCGGAAGACGCGATGAAGAAAATAAAAAGGTTTTGGCCGAAATTACGGCAAACGGCGGGGAAGGGCTTGCTGTTACGGCAGATGTTTCGAAACAGGAAGACTGTCACAGGATTGTTGATGCTGCTATTCAAAAATACGGCCGGATAGATGTACTTGTAAATAACGCTGGTATAGCCGACAAGCACAAGCCGATTGATCGCTGCGATGAAGACTGGTATATGACAGTATGTCTGATAGATCAGTTTTCCGTATACTATATGTGTAAATACACAATCGAACATATGTCGAAAGCAGGGGTAGGTTCCATTGTTAATATTTCATCGATCGGAAGCCAGGGCCTTGCGGGGATTTCCTACAGTGCTGCCAAGGCAGCCGTCAACAGTATGACAAAGAATATCGCACTTGAATTTGCCAGGACTGCGATCCGCTGTAATGCAGTTGCACCGGGACCGACACCTACGCCTCTGAATGAACCTGAGGTTTTCAAGACATTCGATCAGGAATTTGCTGCAGCATGTGCTGAGCACCTTGATCTTACTGTTCCTGAAGCACAGGCTGAGGATCAGGCTGAAGCCATTCTTTATTTTGCAAGTGATGCATCAAAGGCTGTAACCGGCCAGATACTTTACGTTGATCACGGAACCACACTTTATTAGTATTAATTAAATATTAAAAGCTCCGGGAGTATCAGTTTCCGGAGCTTTTTTGTAACTTATGCCAGCTTGTCTTTCGTATATACAATAGAGGTGAACTCGATATCGGATATTTCTGTTACAGGAACTTCATGTGCATGATGCAGAAATTCATTGAAATTCCTGTATCCGTATCTTCGGGTTATTTCTTCAAATCCTTCCTTGTATATAAGCGTCTTTCCGACAGGTACCGCATAGTATTCCCTGCTCTTGATCAGGCTGAGGTTTTCAGCACAATGTTTAATTTTCGGCAATAACGAAGGTTTGAAGACAGCAAGGGAATGTGAAGTGAGGATTTTGTCGAATTCACTCATCCGGCTCATCATCTTTACAGTGGTTTTTATATATTCCGGAATAGTTGCGGATTCTTTCAGACAAAGCCAGACATGGCTCGAGAAGGAATCTCCTGAGAACAGTATTCGATGCTTTTTGTCTAACAGGCATATAGAACCTTTTGTGTGGCCGGGAGTTAGTATTACCTCAACCATGTTATCGCCGATATCAATCACGTCGCCGTCTTCTATGGCATTGATTGTAGTTTTATGTCTTTTAAAATAATTTTTTAAATTCCTCTGTTGTTTCGGAACGAATTTTCTGATGTTCAGATACACCGCTAATCTGAAAGCTAATGAGGAATGTCTTTTATAGATACCGCAGTCCTGTTTATGAATCATAATTTCATCGAAAGATTTATTGCCCTGGGTATGATCAATATGCCCATGGGTGTTGACAATCATGATCGGCAGATCGGTAATGGTTTTTACGATATCGTGAACGTTGCTGAACCCGTATCCTGAATCGATAAGCAATGCATACTTCGTTCCGACTATCAGCGAATAGAACGCGTCTACTGAGTCGTAGATATGATAAACGTTATCCTTTATTTTTGTTATTCTTTTGTCAAAGCCATCAGTCATATTGATATTGATCCTTATTTATAGTCATTTTCAGGGTTTTTACAGTTACATGAAAGACTGCCAAAGGTTTACCTGTCAACAAGAGATATCAGGCCGAATTCGGCGGCAAATTCCTTTGAATGACATCTTCTTTCCTGTCTCTGTTCTGCCCGGTGGGGAGCTGTTTCATTGAGCTTTTTTTCGTAGTCTGTTTCGGGTATAACCGGCGGAATCAGTTTTTGGTTTCCGTTTTTATCCAGCGCTACAAGGGTAAGGAAGGCTGTGGCACAGACAGTTCTATCCCCGGTCAGTAAATCCTCACCGACTATTTTTACAAAAACCTCCATAGAAGTGTTATGTGTCCAGGTAACGAAGGATTCAAGACAAATCGCATGACCGATTTTTATAGGATGCAGAAAATCTACCGAATCGGTTGAGGCTGTAACGACTGGCGACCGTGCATGCCTCATAGCGGAAAGTCCGGCAATCTCATCGATTAACGACATAACTTTCCCGCCGAACATTGTTCCCAGATTATTGGCGTCCGGCGGACTTATGATAACTGATTTGACAGCTCGTGATTCCCTGATTTTTTTTGCTTCCATGAATTTCTCCTTGCTATAGGCTGCAGAAGTTTTTATTACGGGTATAAGTCTATATAAAAAAAGGATGATGTGAAAGTGCTCACATCATCCCTCCCGAATTCAGATTTGTAAAAAGCTATTTAATCTCGTCTTCGAACTGTCCGCCGCCGATTCTGGGTCTGACAACCTTGCCCTGCTTCTCTGCTGCCATAACAAGTGCTGCTTCTTCATGTGCATCATCCCAGTACTTTGCTTCATGGGGTGAGTGATCTGTAGCAGTAACCCACATCTCCGATGCGAAACTTGCTCTAAGCTCGTTGGCAATGTCTTCCTTCCATGGCTTTCTGAGGATCTGGGTTGTAATTCTTCTTGTTGTCCTGCCTGCCGCATGCATGATCAGCTCTGCAATTTCCCATGCTCTCTTGTAAGCTGCATCAACATCTTCACAGATTTCGTTGATCATACCGTACTCAAGCGCTTTTTTTGCAGTGATAATTTCACCGGTGAGCTCTGCATACGCAAATCTCTTTCTTCCCATCAGCTCTCTCCATGCAATCTGGATACCGTCGCCGGGAACCATGTTTGTTCTGAAGTGCATCTCTGTTGTCCATGCATTGGCAGTAGCAAGAGTGATGTCGCTGAAAAGAACGAGGTCAGTGTGGTAGGAAGCACCTGTCCAGACACCGATTGTCGGAACTTCTACGTCGAAGATCTGACCTTCGATGTCGTTTGTTCCATCATAGTACTGGTAGTCGTACATCTTCCATGATTCATGCGGTTCTGAACCGTACTCACGTGCGGGCATCCATTCGCCGGTTTCCTTGTTGATTCGTCCGATTCCCTTGAATACATCGGGTCCGATACCGCCGAGGATGATTACCTCGTTGTCGGGGTCGCGTCCGGCCCAGTCAAAGAAGTAGTGCAGGCCCTGATGAAGCTCAGCGCTCCACTGAACAGGTCCGCCGTGTGTGTGCATCTTCGCTTCGAGAATACCGTTAACTCTTCTCATCTGGATACAGTCTTTCAGTTTTTCTGAATACTCTTCGAAAGGCATGTGAGGAATAGTGTAAAGTTCCGAATGCGGAATTTCTTTTCTCTTGTTCCAATCTGATTCATAATTCGCCTTAATCATATTTAGACTCCTTGTCTGATATATTAGTTAAAAAAAATAACTGCAATATAATAATGTAACAAGCTATATACCGATGTCATTTTTAACGATCAGCACGTCACTTTTATAGTACGATCTATCCGGCCAATATGCTGAAAACCGGATAGCGGATAAAAAACCGGTTAACGGTTTTTTATTCTGCGGCTGGCTTTATCTGCGCCGCTTTCATTTTAAATGTCAATGCGATTATTAATGAGATAACAACCAGTCCGCCTGAAAGCAGATACGCATAATGGAAACTGCCGGTAGCATCAAAAATTATCGCGCTCGGAATGGGACCCAGAACACCGGCGATTCCCCATGCTGTAAAGACCATTCCGTAGTTGGCGCCGAAATTCTTCATTCCGTACAGGTCCGCAGTGGCGGCGGAGAATACAACCATCGTTGAACCGTAGCATAAGCCTGCGACGGCAACACCGATCATAAGGATAATATCGTTTGTATAGAAGCTGAACAGGAACATGTTAATCGCCTGAACGATGAAAACCAGTCTCATCAGGTTCGGTCTTCCGACTTTATCGGATATAAATCCTCCGAAAAACCTGCCGCCGGCATTAAATACTGCAAGCAGTATTACGAGGATGAACCCGCCTTCCCAGCTGGCCTGGTATTTTGCAATATTAGCAGCGTGACCTATAACCATCAGGCTGGAAGCAGCTGAAAGCGTGAACATAAACCACATTTTGTAGAAATTTCCGGTTTTAAGGACTTCCTTCAAGCCGATTTCCTGCTGGGCAGATTTTGCACTTTTACCGGCTGCAACATGAAGACCTGCAGGCGGATTTGAAAGCAGCTGTGAAAAACTCACAAGAATTATAAGAATCCCCAGGCCGATTGCCCAGAAAGTAGGGGCAATGCCGAAATTATGCATAAGATATTTTGTGAGCGGAGAGTACATAACCGATGCGAGCGCGAGCACTGCAACAGTTACACCGTTGATAGTTCCCTTCTTTTCGGGCGGAAACCACTTAAGCGCCGGGGGTACTGTGGCAGCATAGATCGAGCCGAGGCCGAAACCGGTCATCATTCCGTAGGTTAAAACCATAAGCATCGGTTTGAGGGCGAAACCTGTAAGTATCAGTCCCAGACCAATAAGTATGCTTCCGGCTGTTGCTACAAATCTGGGGCCTTTTCGATCCTGTATCGGACCTGAAACCGCCATCGATAACGCGAACATAACAGAGAATACTGTATAGGGTAACGACGACTGAAGGCTTGTCCAATGAAGCGTGTTCATCAGTTCTTTTCCGATGATACTCCATATATATCCCAGTCCGCTGAAGTAGTTGATTATAATGGCTGCCCAAAGGACCGCCCATGCTTTTCTGTTTGAATTGTCTGTCATTATTTCACCTTATATTTTTACTGCTGTATAAAATGCTTCTTTTACTGCATTCTCTACAGTTGCTACCTTTAAACAGTCGCCGATTATGTAAAATCTTTCAGCGGCAGAATCTCTGTATGATTCAGCTGCATCAGAAGATGATTTCATACCTGCCGCGATAATTACTGTTTCACCCGGGGCGGATTGTTCTCTGCCCTCACTGTCGGTGTAGATAACGCTTTCACTGTTGATTGATTTACATATCGCAGATGTCAGGATTGTTACATTCCTACAATGTTTTAATTCCCAGATGATCTCATCCCTGTGAGTCATTGACGCATCAGGGGCAAGAGCATCTCTCATTTCAAGTAATATAACTTTTTTGCCCATATTCCCGAGGTGAAGGGCTGTTTCGCATCCAACCTGTCCGCCCCCTACAATTGTGATATTTTCGCCCATTTCGGATTCAGTACCGTATGAATCGAGGGCCATGACAACATTTTCTCCTTCGATTCCGGGTATAGGCGGCACGATTGGAACAGCTCCGATTGCGGCAATAACAATGTCGGCATTCTCGTTCTTAACTGATTCCGGGGTAACTGCTGTATTAAGATTAATATCTATGGGAGCTTTATTTGCCTGCTCTACAAGGAAATCCTTGAATTTTCGCAAGTCGTTTTTGAATGAAACCTTCTCGGAAAATTTAAGCGTTCCGCCAAGGAAGTCTTTCTGCTCGTAAAGCTTGACGTTATGGCCTCTCGATGAGGCTGTCAATGCCGCCTGGAGGCCTGCCGGACCTCCGCCAATTATGATAATCTTCTTTTTTTGTTCCGGCGGATTAACTATTACCGGAAGCTTATGCTCAAGCCCTATTTCGGGGTTCACGGTGCAGGAAAACTTGTATTCGTAGACCGCACTGTCATGACAGCGCATGCACTTGATACATGGCCTGACATCATCAGCTTTTCCCTGGTATGCAAGTTCGCCCAGGTTTGGTTCTGCTATAAAGCCCCTTGCCGCTGTAACTATATCGGCTTTGCCTTCCGCTATTGCCTGATCTGCATCGGCTATATTCTGTATGCCGCCTATTGCTACGACGGGTATTTTTACGCCTGAGGTCTTCATTTGGGCTGCAAGCGGAATATTCGGCATATGTGGTCTGAATCCGCAAGGATGCACTACAGTCATGTACTCAGGATTATGGACTCCGGCCGACACATGGATAAGATCTATTTTGTCCTCAATCAGTTTCGTGAATTCTATTGCATCTTCAATTTCGATTCCGCCGGGTTCATGTTCGTCTCCGCTTATGCGAACTTCGATAAGTAAATCCCTGCCGACTTTTTCCCTGATTCTGTCTATGATCATCATCGGGAAACGGGCGCGGTTTTCGGCGCTTCCGCCGTATTTGTCATTTCGCATATTGGTCAGCGGAGAAAGAAACTGGCCAACAAGCAGCCCGTGCCCGAAGTGGAGCAGGACCATGTCGAAGCCCGCTTTTTTACAGGCCTCAGCCGCAATAGCGTAGCCGTCGGCAATGCGTTCCATTTCGGATTCGGGCATTTCTTTGGCGGGATTCCCGGCCATCAGGATTATACCGTCGCTGGCCCCGTATTCACCGCCTACAACACCAGCCACTCCCAGCTCCATCGATGCCTTGGCTCCATAAAAATGGATGCGTTCGGCTAACTGGGCCAGGTAGTGGGTATTGTTTTTTTCATAAACATCCCATGCCGCGTGGTCGCTGTCCGGGTGAAGCGGAAAAATACTTACACCCGCACAGGTTACGCATGCGGCACCGCCTTTTGCCTTATTGGCAAAATGGGTGATCACCGCTTCAGTAGGGTAAGGTTCGCTCGCCTGAACCGAATGCAGTGTAATAGGGGCGGAAAATAAACGATTACGGAAAAGCGTATTTCCCACTTTTATAGGTTTCAGTAAATTAGTATAGTTTTTAATCATTTATTTCCCTTCCTGCTTATTTATTCAACAAAATCGTCTGAATCAAGATAATCAACAGCGTTGTAACCGGCCATTCTTCCCGAGTTGAGGGCCCATCCCATAGTGTTGCCCGGAAGAAGGAAGCAGTAGCTGTCGCCGAAGATGTTGCATGCGTCAAAACCAGCTGAGTAAAGACCCGGAACCGGCTTGTTGGCTTTGTTGAGAACACGCAGATTGTCGTCGGTTTTGATTCCGCCGAGGGTACCGTATCCGCAGGGTCTGTGAGCAGCCGCATAGAATTTTTTGCCTTTGACAGCTCTCATATACTTCGGATGCTTGTTAAAAAGCGGGTCATATTTTCCGGCACAACCGTTATATTCGTTGATTGTTGCCTGGAGTGTCTTATAGTCGATTCCTGTTAATTCACAAAGTTCTTCAAGGGAATCAGCTTCCCAGAAGTTGACCTGTGAGGTCTCGTCATCACCGTGAAGATCCGAGAGTCCGGCTGTTTCTGACTCACCGCCTGTCTTGTAGGCTTCGATTTCTGAATACCATTTGTCAACTGTCTTTATATTATGATGGAAGGTTATGTAATCCAGACCTTTTTTTGCATAGTCTGCGATAATTTCATCTGTAACAATAGTGAATGCGATTTTATCTGTCTGTCTGCTTATAGCGTTACCTGTGAAGGTAGTATTCTGCATTGTTTCTTCATTGATAATTCTGAGACCCTCAAGGTTAACCATGATATTGGGCTGTCTCATTGTTTCACTGAGTGTTTTAAAAATATCGGTAATACCGGGGGTTGAGTAGGTAAGTTCAACATTAACAGGGCTCTTTACCGCTCCTGCTTCCCACATCATGTTTACACCGTCACCGTCATCACCGGGGATTCTGAATGAATAAAGGTCTTTTCCCCATGTATATCCCGTCATTTCCTTGATCATTGCGGGATTGTTTCCAAAACCGCCTGCTGCAACAATAATAGTATCGCATTCGCATTCGATTTTATTTCCGTCGGCATCTACTGCAGAAACGCCGGTAACTCTTCCTGTTGAAGGATCGGTAATGATTTTTTTTACGTCATGCTGGAACTTTATGTCGACGCCTAGTTCAGCTGCCCGGTCCGTAAGTGCCTTGAACATAACGGATGCTGATCTTTCAGTAGGCTTGTTGCTTCCGGGAACCTTTACTATATGCCAGGTTGGGAAAGATTTTTCAAAATATTTGTAGACTCCGAGGAATTCTACGCCGAGACTTTCGATCCAGTCGATTGTACTTGCAGACTGTGCCATGTATTTTCGTACCAGTCTGGCATCAGCGTGCCAGTGTGTGTACTCCATGAAAAACTCAAAGGCTTCATCAAGCGTAAGATCAATCATCTGGGCTTTTGCGTGTTTGGATTCTACTGCGAAAAAGCCCATGCCCATGTTTGCGGCTCCGCCTGTTGTGCTTCCCTTTTCAAAAACAATTACACTGGCTTCTTTTTCGGCAGCAGCTACAGCAGCAGCAATTCCGGAGGCTCCGGCTCCTATGACTACTACATCAGCTTCAATTTTACTCATTATTTTACTCCTAAGTTAATTTAAAGAAAGGGACTTGCGCCGTCTGAAAAGACTGCAAGTCCCGGTTTTTTAATCAATTCTCAATTATTCCGGCCGGCTGCTGTATTTTTCAGTATAGTCACCGGCTGGAACAGAAAGGTCTGGTTAAGCCTTGGTTTTGTAATCCCGGTCAGCAGCATTAGCATCGGGTACTTTCATCATGGTAAGGAGTGTGATGAATGATACAACGAGCAGTCCAAGAAGAATGTAATATGCAAGTGTAAGTTTGCCTGCATCATGCATTCCAGCCATAAAAGCAACTGCAAAAGCCATCGGAATAGCCTGTATGGTCATGATCCATTTGTTTGCAGCCTGATAAAGATGACGGCCGTAAACGTATGAAGTTATACACGGGTGCATTGTCGGAATACCTCCGGTCATACATGCAACACCGAATGCCCAGATGATCATAAGAGCAGGCTGTCCGCCGACCGGCATGATTGCAAGTGGTATTACAGCAAACAGGTAAAGAATATTAAGAACAAGCGAGGCTTTGATGGAACCGAGTTTGTCGTCTATGAGGCCAAGAACAAAACTCATTGGAATACCTGCGATTGCACCTGCTGAAAGGTACGGAAGAGCCTTTACAAACAGCGGGGGACCCTGATTATCTGCCGGAGTAAGAGAATTATAGCGTACTGCCATAAATGCCATCATCGCAACAATTATGAACTGAAGTATACCGTAGGAAATAATCAGCTGCCATGCACGGCCTTCGCTGAGCAGCTGCTTAACAGTGATTGTCTGTGCGGCACCGGATGCTTCTGATTTAGGAGCTGAGTCTTCACCGTCAGGATAAAGACCAGCGTCTTCAGGAGTGTCCTTTAAAAGGAACTGGGTCGCTGCTGCTACTACAAGCACGATAACCCCGATTACAAGGTAGCCCTGCTTGATTCCGATGCTGCTTGCAAGAAATGTAAGAACGCTGATTCCAACTACAGAGAAGAGCGGACTTCCTGCGGTAATTATTCCCATTACGCGGCCGCGGTATTTGATGAACCAGTTTCCTGCAAGCATGAAACCGCCCATCTGCAGCGGAACAACGAGAACTCTTACCAGAAACAGGCTTATTGCATAAAGGGTGTAGTTTTCACCGGCAATTCCTATTCCCATACAGGCAAGGCCTAGTACGATAGTACAGGGAACCATAATTACCCGTACTCCGAATTTAACGAAAGCCGCACCGATAATAAGATAGAATATAATTACGAATACACTACCGAAAGTTACCGGGTTAGTGATTTGTAAGTTTGACCATCCGTAATTTTCTGCGAGAAACGGTGTAAGAATGTTGAGATGGTCATTCTGGAGGCCTGAATAAAAGAACATGTACAGGACACCCAGAATCATGAAGATTACCGTATAGCTGGCAAACTTCTTGTTCGAGAACATTGACATAAAATCCCCCTAAGATTTTCTGAATGAATAGCTTGCAACCTATCTCCTTTTTTGGTTACAGCCTAAAAAATTATATGAGGAGTTTAAAACAACAGCAAGTTACAATATTGTATTTAACATAATCAAATTAATACTATTCAAAAATCTCTATTTGTCAGGTGCATCCGTTCATTATGCAGACGAAGAATAATGTCGGTCTTTATTTTATTGATATGATATCTATTTATTCAAATTTGAACGTTCAAAGTACAAAATTGCAAGTTGTAGTAAATAAATATTTACTTTTATAATTCTGTATCGAATTAGTTAAGTTTATATCTATAAATTCTGTATCTTCGGAGGTCTGTATCATTTTGGATTCTACCAATACTTCTGTTTTCAGGAAAGTTGATAATGTGGTTGTTTCTATTATAAAAACTATTTCGTACGTATCAGCTGTCTGTCTTATAATCATAATGCTTGTTGCATTTTTGAATGTAGTCGGCGAGAAGCTCGCAAAGCTCGGCATTCCCGGGATGGGCGGGATTCCCATGTCGATGGCGCTCATTCAGTATTTTCATATTCCTGTTGTATTTCTCGCTTCCGCCTTTGTGACGCTGGATCGGGGGCATACAAGTATCGACATGCTTTCAACGAAGTTTCCTAAATCGGTTCAAAAGGGATTTATAGTTCTGGGGCATCTCCTCGGTGCTGCCATAAGTTTTTTCATCAGCTACAGGGCTTTCTTTGTCCTCATGGTAAGATTCTACGTTTCAAAAGCGCCGATTACATCTACATCCAACGTTCAGGCCTGGCCAAAATGGCCGTTCGCCTTTGTTCACGGGCTGGGGTTCTTTCTGCTCGGGGTATCATTCGTATGGGCTATAGTACGGATTTTCGCAGTCCCTGCTCCCGTGAATCAAGATAAATTACATTTGCCTGAAGAATGCTAAAGGAACTTATATTATGACACCGGAAACTTTAATTGGTATTGGCTTTTTTATCGGAATGATGGTAATGATCTTCTGCGGGATACCCGTCTTTATTTCAATGCTTGTCGCTTCATTCGGCGGGTTCATTGCAATAAGCTTCGGAACCATGCATATGACCCTTACTCAATTTACAGACGCGATTTTCAATCTTGGCGCAAACTATAATTTTGCGGTTCTGCCCCTGTTTATGCTTGTCGGAGCCTTGGCCGGGGCGACGGGGATTGCTGAAGGCGCATTTTCCTCCATGCATAAATGGCTGGGCAGGGTGAAGGGCGGACTCCTTTACACAGTAATTGCCTCAAACGCTATTTTCGGCGCCTGCTCGGGCTCATCGGTAGCCGGCAACATAGTCTTCGGAAAGCTTGCAATTCCCGAACTGAAGAAGGCAAAATATGACGAATCCTATTCGATGGGATGTATTACTGCCGCAGGTGCATTGTCGACCCTGATTCCGCCGAGTATGGGTATTCTGATGTTCTGTATGGTTGCTCCGAGCCCCATTATCTTTCATGGAGAAAGAATGACAATATCGGTGGGAACTGCACTTGTCTCCGGAATAGTTCCGGGCATCGTGACCGCTCTTGCTCTTGCTGCAACCGTCCGGGTTATGGGTGTTGTCAAAAAGGGCGCCATTCCTCCCGCATCCGGAGAAAGAATCCCTGTTATCGAAAAGATTAAATCGCTCAAGCTGATTATTCCCATCCTGCTTCTGTTCGCTCTGATTATAGGCGGAACCATCCTCGGCTGGTTTACGGCGACGGTCGGCGGGGCCATCGGAGCTGTTGCGGTTTGTATTTATGCGCTTGTAAAGCGGATTCCGCTTAAAAAGATATTTCACTGCATATGGGACTCTGCTCTTATGGAAGGCGGTATCTTTCCTATTATTGTAGGCGGCCAGATCTTTTCAAGATTTATAGCGCTCAGCGGATTGGCTGATTATCTGTCAAATGCCATTGCAGGCTTAAATGCCCCTGTTTTTGTGGTTTTTCTGCTTGTTATGCTTCTGTATATTATCTGCGGCTGTGTAATGGATATTGTATCGATTATCATAATTACAGTTCCGGTCATTTTCCCGATTCTTACAGCACTCGGGTATTCTCCGTATGCGGTAATTATTGCGCTCTGCTTTATGACCGAAATAGCGGGGCTGACGCCGCCGATAGGAATGAATGTCTTTGCAACTGCAAATGCCTTAAGGGTGAATCCGTCCGAGATTTTCAGGGGCGTGATTCCGTTTTTCATCTGCGAAATACTGATGGTTTTTGTGATTGCATTTTTTCCGGATATGGTTACTTTTCTGCCGTCTCTGATGGGGAAGGCATAGGTAATAGGTTCTATTTATTATTTTAATTGTAGGGGGATAGTACAATGAAAAAAGGTATGGCTTTAATAGCTGTATTGGCACTGATCGCTTCCGCTGTTTTCGCTTCCGGAGGTCAGGAAGGCTCTTCTGCTGACGGAGGGAAACCGGTAACGATTCTTTTCTCTTCAACATTCGCGGAGACTGAAACAGGCGGTATGCTTATTAAACATTTCGCTGATCATCTTGGTGAGATCTCGGACGGTAAAATCCGTGTTAACGTCAAGTATGGCGGAACTCTTTACGGTAATGACGACCAGCTTGAAGCTGTTTCGAGCGGCGCTGTTCAGATGATTGCTCTCGGACACAACCCGCATTTTGCAACACTGCCGGTATTGTGTTCTGTTCCGGATTTTGCTCCGAACAGCAGCGAGAATGCACTTGGATATTTCAAGAATCTTCTTTTCGAAGACGCCGACAGTTCTGCCGCTATCAATGCAGAAGCAGCAAAGAACAATATTAAATACCTGAATGTAATTGCCGGTGGTGCGAACGCATTCTGCGCGAATTTTCCGTTCACCAATCTTGCAAGCATGGTGAAGGGCTCATCATCATTCGGAAACATGGAAGCTAAAAAGTTTGAAAGCCTTGGCTTCAGGGTGACCCAGATGTTCCCGTGGGATATGTATGATTCCTTCGACAGGGGTATTGTGGATGCAACCCAGATGGCGTTTGCACCGATGATTTCAATGAGCGTTTATGAAGTAGCCGATTACTGGATGCTTGATAACACTTACACCGCAGGAAACTTTCTGACAGTAAACCTTGACTGGTGGAACACCCTGACAGCTGCCCAGCAGAAGCTTATTCAGACCGCAGCTGACGAGGTAATGAGCTACAGCGCCGGTATTTACGAGTCGGATATTGCTGATCAGGTTCAGCTGCTGAAAGACAAGGGCTGTACTGTGGTTGAAATGAGTGATGCTGAATTTACCAAATGGTGGAACACGGTCTTCATGTCGAAGGTTGAATCTTCACTTATGACAGCGAAAGAACGCGGACTCGAGGATTAAGGCTACTCTGAGGGCTGCTGCGAAATACACAAATTTCAATATTTCGTTTTAACCAGGTCAGACAATAAACCAAAGAGGCGCAGTCGATGCGCCTCTTTGTTCAGATTCAGCTATATGGTTTTTCACCTGTTAGGAGTAAATAATGGAACCGAGATATAAACACCTTCTTTCGCCCTTGAAAGTGGGTAATTTTGTTTTTAAAAATAGAATGGTAGCGGCCAACTCGCTGCCGCACTTTCTGCAGGGGCCGGAAAGTTATCCGGCGGATACGATAATCGCGCACTATGAAGGCAAGGCGAAAGGTGCTGCTGTTACAACCTGTATGGGTATAAATAATTTTACCAACGGAAAACAGCTGCCCATGGAGGCGGATTTCGGACATTTTCCCGATTTTGATCTTTATGACTCAACATCACAGAACTACCTGCTTCAGCTTGCCGATTCAATTCATTACTACGATTCAATCGCGTGCATGGGAATGTTTGTCGGGCCGCCGTCTGCGTATCCGCTGATGAAGTTCAAGGATGCGGAACCTGTTGCTGTTAAGCCTGGGGATCATTCGCCTCCTCCTATGCGTGAATTCGAGATAGAGAAAATTTTTGCTCATGGTAATCCGGAGGATTACGATGAAGCAACACTATATAAAATATGTGATTCATATGCCGAGCAGGCGTCCCTGCTGAAGATGCTCGGTTTTGACATGATAAGCATTCACTACTGCTACCGTGCAAACCTTCCGTCAAAATTCATGTCTCCGCTGACCAACAAGCGTACGGACGGTTACGGCGGGAGCCTTGAAAACAGGATGAAGTTTCCGATAGAAGTTTTAAAAAGAGTACGTGAAAAGGTCGGTAAAAACTTTCTTGTTGAAATTATATGGTCGCAGGAAGATGAAGATGGCGGTTATACTCTTGATGATTCGATCACCTTCCTGAATGAGGCAAAAAAATATATCGATGTTGTTCAGCTGAGGGCAAAGAATGTTGATGACGCACACCCTACAGGATTCACCCTCGAGGAGACTCCCTTTCTTGAGAAGGCGGCCTATATTAAAAAGGGTGTCGGAAATGACCTGATAGTCGGAAGCACCGGCGGGTACCATTACCTGGATACCTGCGAAAAGGCCCTTGCTGAAGGGAAGCTTGACCTCATTTACATGGCCAGGGCATGGATTTCAAATCCCGAGTATATAACTATGGTAAAGGAAGGCCGTCCGGAAGATGTGGTGCCATGTATCCGCTGCAACAAATGCCACGGCCGCGGTGTTAACGATCCCTTCGTTTCGGTATGTTCAGTTAACCCGATTATCGGTCTTGAACACAAGATTTCGAGGATGGTCACACCGGTCGATAAAAAGAAAAAAATTGCGATTATAGGCGGCGGTCCGTCAGGAATGCGCTGCGCTATGTATCTTCATGACCGGGGCCATGCAGTTACTATTTATGAAAAGTCCGACTCATTGGGCGGGGCTATAAAGCATTCGGATTATGCGCGTTTTAAATGGCCCGTGCGGGATCTGAAAAACTGGCTTGTCGCCCAGGTGGGCAAGAGGGCTGTAGATGTTAAACTCAATACCAAAGCCGACCGGGCTATGCTTGAAAATGCAGGTTATAATGTAATTATAGCGGCCCTTGGTGCTGTTCCGGTAACTCCTCCGATTCCCGGAGCGGACGGTCCAAAAGTCAGATCCTCCGAATACGCATTTCATTATCCTGAAAAACTCGGGAAGAAGGTTGTTGTAATCGGCGGCGGTGAAGTCGGGGTTGAAGCTGCGATGCACCTCTGTGAAAACGGACATGACGCAACGGTTCTTGAGATGAGGGGGGAACTTGCCCCTGAAGCTACGAAGATCCACTACTACGAGATGCTTTCAGCGTACTGGGAGAAGCTTGAAAACTTCAGCGCATTGCTGAATGTAAAAGTAGTCGAAATCAAAGATGGAGCGGTTCTGTACAGTGATTGCGACGGCCAAATACATTCAATATCCTGCGATGATGTCGTCATATCGGTCGGTATGAGACCGCTTAAGGATGAGGCCCTCGAATTCTACGGGATTGCAGAAGAGTTTTATATGCTGGCCGACTGTAAAAAACCGGCTACTATACAGGAAGCAATGAGGAGTGCCTTCTCAACGGCTTCAAGGATTTAAACAGAATATTTTATTAGTCAGGCTGAAAGATGAGGAGTATGATTAAATTTATAAACGATATGATCCTTCAATCTTTTTGCTTTCAGTCTGACAGGATATAAAATTAACCAAGGAGTAAATATATGGGAAAAAAAACAATTATTACGGCAGCATTAACCGGCGCAGTGACGCCTGCGGGTTTTGATATTCCTGCAACACCGGAGAAAATTGCGCAGGAGGCTTATGAAGCCTGGAAGCTCGGTGCTGCTATAGTTCACCTGCACATGCGGGATGATGAAGGACTCGGCACAATGGATGCTGAAAAATTCAAAAAAACAATAAAGCTGATCCGTGAATATAAGGATTGTGATGTAGTCATTAACTGTACTTCGTCCGGAGACAACAGGGTATCCGGCGGAGACCCTGAAGGAAATGCCATCAGGATGCTTCATCATAAAACACTCCAAGGAATCGAGATGGGTTCCTACGACGCCGGGTCATTCAACTGGATGCCGGGCGGAGTTTTCATGAACACACCGCAGTTTCTTCAGCAGCTTGGCGATGTCTACATGGAGCGCGGAATCAAGCCCGAAATTGAGATTTTCGATGCAGGAATGCTTGGTGTTACGGATTACTATGTGAAGAAGGGCCATCTTCCTACACCCTGTCATTACCAGTTCTGCCTTGGAGTTCTCGGTGCAATGCCGGCAACGGTTGAGAACCTTCTTTATCTTCTGGATAAGATCCCCGCCGGATCGACATGGTCAGCTTTCGGCGTCGGCAAGGGCCATATGCCGATTATGTATACTGCAATTGCTCTCGGCGGTCACATCCGCGTCGGTATGGAGGATAATGTTGTCTACAGTGTTGAAGAAGATGGAACCAAGATTAAAGCGACGAATGCTATGCTGATTGAAAGAGCGGTCGGCGCCGTAAAATCATTCGGAAATGAATGTGCGACTCCTGCAGAAGCGCGTGAGATGCTGGGAATAAAGCCTTTTGACGGTGCGGCTGTAAGAAAACAGCTTGGCATTGCGTAAGATAAATTATTTTTCATTTACAGAATCGGGGGTGCGCTTCAGGCGTACCCCTTTTTTTATACCTTCAGCTATCATTTTTTGTTTTTATGATCTTTTCGATTGTGCTTTTTTAATAAACATTCTAAAATATTATAACTTAATAACTACACGTTATCATAGGAGATTATAATGATTAAAGCAAATTACGAATCAGATGCCGGAAAAAGGAAATTTACTCCCCATGAAGAACTGGGAACAATTCCCCACATGCCCTTTGAAGAATATTCTGAGAAGCTGAAGCATTGTCTGATGATGAAGAGAGAGAACGGTATTCTTGAAGCAAGACTTCATACTGATGGTGATTCGATGAGGTGGGGTGCTCCCGCACACCAGGGACTTCATTACTTTTTCGACTGGGCCGGCCGAGACCCTGAAAACGAAGTAATCATCCTCGGCGGAACCGGTCAGGATTTTATCAAGTCCATGGGAAGACCCGATCCGAAAAATTCTGAAAAGGATCCGGAAGCAACTGAATTCAGCTCGAAGGAAAGTGAAGCCTGGAAGATGTACGAGTACCAGTACTACGACGGAATCAACGACATCGAAGGCCAGATCTTCGACATCGAAGTTCCGACGATTGGAGTCTGGAACGGCGCCGCCTTCCACACTGACCTTGTTCTTTACAGTGATATTACCCTCTGTACCGAAGATGCATGGACAACAGAGATGCACTTCCGCGTAAACATGGTTCCCGGCGACGGCATCCAGTTTGCATGGAGAGAGCTTATGGGTTACAAGCGCTACGCTTATGCAGAACTTACCGGTGAGATCATCACGGCAAGAAAGGCGCTTCAGCTTGGTATGGTCAACGAAATATGTACCGACACCGAAGCTGCATATGCAAGAGCCCATGAAATCGCAGAACTCATAATGAGAACAGGTTCCCGCGTGACCCGCCGAATCACTACCCAGCAGCTCCGTGCACCGTGGAAGCAGATCATCGCCAATGAAGCAAGAAATGCATTCTCTACCGAGATGTTCGTAACTGCTACCGAACACTCACCCCACGATAACTACTTCTGGGACTGGGCACATGAAGAAGCCGAGCTGGTTAAAAAAGCTGAAAAGATGGGCAAGGTTGTAAGACCCAGGGTTGACGGCGGACAGTTCGAAGACGAAATAAAATAAATTACCGGAAAGGAGTTGTGCCATGGGAATTGGAACATACGAAGCTTATGTCGAAAGACTTAAGAAAATGAAACCCAACATCTACATGAACGGTAAGAAGCACGGAAGGGACGAAGATTTTATGAGGGGCGGTCTGTATGTCATAAAGCAGACATACGACTGTGCCAACGATCCGAAGTATGAAGATGTCTGTACTGCGACCTCGCATCTGAACGGTGAAAAGATAAACCGGTTTACCCACATTCACCAGTCGAAGGAAGACCTGCTGAACAAGCAGAGGATGACGAAGCTTCTTTGTCACAGGGTAGGGGGCTGTATACAGCGCTGTATGGGAACTGACGCTCTGAACGCGCTGTCGGTAGTTACCTACGATTGTGATGAAGCAGTCGGGACAAAGTATTACGATCGCTTTCTGAAATACCTTGAGTTCTGCCAGCAGAATGATCTTACTTGCAACTGTGCACAGACGGATGTGAAGGGTGTCCGAGGAATACGACCCCATGAGCAGCCGGATCCGGATCAGTACCTCAGAATTGTAGACGTACGTGAAGACGGAATTGTTGTGCGGGGTGCAAAGGTATGTAACTCTATCGCGCCCTATACCGATGAGATCATAGCCCTTCCGACCAGGTTCATGGGAGCCAAGGACGCGGCCTATGCTGTAGCCTTTGCACTGCCGGCAGACTGGGAAGGAATCAAGATTATGGGCTTGCCCGGACTGCAGTCGAAAAGGGTAAAGTTAAAAGCCCCTGTCGCGGAAGTCGGTGATGTTGAATCGCTGACTATTTTTGATGATGTTTTTGTTCCCAATGATCGAATTTTTCTTAACGGTCTGGAGAATCCTGAAACTGTAAAATTCGCAGGCTACCTTGCACTGATGTTTGCGCATTTTCACCGGCATTCATACACCGGCTGTAAGGCAGCGGTTTCCGAGGTGCTGGCTTCACAGGCGACCCTCGTGGCCGACGTGAACGGAATCCTGAACAAGGAACATGTGCAGGAGAAGATTTCACACATCATCGGAACCGCCGAACTTGTATTCGCAGCCGGAGAGGCAAGCGCGTACAAAGCAGTACAGTTTCCCAACGGGTCCTACGTGCCTGATGAAATCCTGACCAACGCCGGAAGGAGGCTTGCGGGAAGCGAGATCTACAACGAGTATTCAATTCTTGCGGATTTGGCCGGAGGACTGTCGGCATCGCTGCCGACCGAGGAATCCTACTACGATCCTGAGACGGCTGAGCTTGTGGCAAAATACACAAAGCGCAACCCTGAGTATTCGGCTGAGGATGCCCACCGCACCTTCCGGATGATGGAGAATAAACTCTGCTCGCCTTTCTCGGGTGCAGAGATGGTCGCCGGTGTTCACGGCGGCGGTTCGCCGATTATGGAAACCATCACTATGATGAGCCGTTACGATCTGACCCCGCTGAAGAACATCGGAAAGTACCTGGCCGGAATAAACGATGATATTCCAAGGTATGAACGTCCGACCATGACGCCGAGGGCGATGCTGGACAAATTCAAAAAGACTGAAAAATAAAACCATTTCCGGGCGATCCCGAATGCCCGGAAGTAAATATCCGCAGGGAGTTTCCCCTGCGGACTGTAAAAGCAGCGTCTTGACTGTCCGGCTAATCACAGTCAAAATAGTTTAAACAGCGTAACAGGATGGTAACGATCGGTGAAGATCTCTCAAATACAATGCTTTATGGAAGCAGCCGAATGTCTCAATTTTACCGAAGCGGCTAATAGCCTCGAACTGTCTCAGCCGGCTTTAAGCAAGCAGATTGCCTCGCTTGAAGAGGAACTTGGGCTGCCGCTTTTTCTTAGAATCAAGAAAAGGGTTTACCTTTCCGAACCTGGAAAGCTGTTTTTAGAGGGACTGAAGAACCTCAGCGAGGATTATACAAAACTCGTAGCCGAGGTAAGCAGGGCCAACGAAATTTCAACAAGGACGCTCACTATCGGATACCTCGAAGACCGCAGCATCAGCCCCAGGTGTTACGATGCGATATCCGCTATAACCGAAAAAAATCCTGATGTTTCAGTAAGACTTGAACAGTACAAACTTAAGGAACTGCTGTATAAGCTTATTGACAAGCAGATCGATGTCGGGTTTACACTCGAATTCGACATCGACAAGCATCCCGAGATTGCGTACAAGGTGATCGAAAAAACCAAAAACTATCTATGCATCCCGGCAAACCACCCGAAAGCCGACAACAGGACGCTTCGCCTTTCCGATTTTTCCGATGAAATCTATGTGACGCTGTCGCCCGAAGAAAGCAGCGATGTTGTCGAACGGCTGACCGAATCCTGTCAGGAAGCGGGTTTTTCTCCGAATCTGAAATTTGCCCCGAGTCTCCGGACCCTGGCGCTTTGGGTTGAAGCCGGGCTGGGCATATCGGCAGTAGACAAGGGCTGTTTTCTGTATAACAACCCCCGCTTTAAATTTATTTCCGTTCCCGAGATTCATTCGATGGATTCGCTGATAGCCTGGAACAGGGAGCATCTTACCGACTTGAGCGCGGCTTTTCTTAACCTTGTGCTGCCGGGCGGCGCTATAAACGCCGGTAAAAAATCAGTTTAAAGAATATCCATCCCTGCACAAAAGCCTTCGTAGGTCGCCTGTTTTACAAACCTCGGAGATACACAGTCGCCGACCGTGAAAAACAGCGGGGCTAACGGTCTGAACCGCTCTACCGTCTTAGAATTGGATTTCAAGCCGGTAGAATAAAGCACGTTATCGGCGGCAATCTTTCCGATGTTTCCGTCAGTATCGGCATATTCGACCCCGCCGGCTGTAATTTCAGTTACCTTCACATTGCACTTCCATTCAAGCTGCTTTTTCATTCTGGGGATAAGAGCGCGGCGATGACTGTCGTTGGCTTCTTTTGCAATGTCGTCCAGCATCTCGAGTACTGTTACTTCATGTCCTTTTTCGGCCAGGTACAGTCCTGTTTCGCAGCCGATCAGACCTCCGCCGATCAGAACTATCTTTTTCCCGATCCGATGCGGTTCGGAGTATACCGTAAGGGCATAGTCAGCGTTCTCGACGCCCTTTATCGGCGGCACAGCCGGTTCGGAGCCTGCCGCACAGATCAGCGCATACGGCGCCTTTGCCCTGATGTATTCTTCATCGGCAACTGTTTCGAAATCGATTTTGACTCCGGCGCGTTCCGCTCTTACTATGAGTGAATCCCTGAAGCGCTTCAGATCGCCCTTGTGAGTATCCGTATCGGTGAACCAGAGGTGTCCGCCGAGCCGGGGCTTCTTTTCGGCGAGTGTTACCCTGTGGCCGCGTTCCGCAGCGGTAATTGCCGCATACAGCCCTCCGACACCGCCGCCGACAACAAGCACGTTTCTTGAGGCCTTCGGCTGCGGGGCCTGCCGCCAGCGCAGTTCCCGCTGGCTCAAGGGGTTGACCGTGCAGTGCCAGGGCAGGGCGACATTCCTTGCATCGGGATCAGCGGGCAGGGGGTTGAAACATGAACATCTAAGGCAGGGAGCAATCTCATCAGCCTTTCCCAGCATGGTTTTCATAACAAAATCAGGATCGGCGAACTGCTGCCGTCCGACTGCGACAAAATCACATTTTCCTTCGCCTATGACCCTGTCGATCAATTCCGGGTCGTTGAATCCTCCGACTGCCGCCACCGGGACTTTGACGTTCTTCTTTATGGCAGCGGCCAAATCAATGTTGCAGCCGTGGGGATCAAACATCGATGAAAAGGCCTTGGTCTCGACATGCGAGTGGTAGATGCCTGCCGTGACATGGATTAAATCAACCTTGTCTTCAATAATTTTGCAGTACTCGATTGTTTCGTCCAGTCCCATTCCTCCTTCAACGCGCTCGTCGCCTGAAATTCTGAATTCAATCGGGAAGTTTTCGCCGACTTCTTTGCGGACTTTTTCAAGGACGAGCAGAGGGAACCTTGCCCTGTTTTCAAGCGATCCACCCCATTTGTCCTTCCGCTTGTTTGACAGGGGTGATATGAACTGCGACAGCAGCCAGCCGTGCCCGCCGTGGAGCATTATCATGTCGAAGCCGAGCGCTTTTGCGTTTCCGCATGCGTTCGCGAAATGGTCTGTACATCATCTCTTCGTCCATCTCGTCTATCTGCACACCGTCGTGTCTGAGGAAGGCCGACGGACCAATCGGGTTGCGGTGATAGATGCATGTGGACGGATGGTTTACATTGCCTATGTGATTGAACTGAATCGACGCAACCGCACCGTGTGCCTTGATTGCTTCGGTCAGAATCGCTATCGATTCCATATGGTGGGTCGTCATATTCGGGGAGAACAGGTCGAGTCCGTGTTCATGACGGGCCGAGAACTCGTAGTCAACAAAGCTTTCGGTTATTGTAACCTGTGCGAACCCGCCGCGCGCCTTTGTTTCGTAGACGTCTATCGCTTCTGGTGTAGGGGCGCCGTTAATAGCAATTCTGTTGGTAGTAATCGGTGCGGCTATCACCCTGTTTTTAAAAAATGTATTTTTGATCCTGTACGGAGACAGCATGTTTTCATAATTGCTCATATATTTTCCTTGCAGTAAAATTTATCATGCAAGGATAACATGGAAAGCTTCAGCCGGGAAGAACGCACTTTTATGTAGGCAGCTTACCTTGAAGTAAGTATCGAAACAGACGCTGCTATTTGTACGGATCCTTCATCATATCTTCATCCTTTTCACGGTAGCCGTGCCACATCTCGCCAAGGGGATCGATCGGCCGATCGGCAGGTTTTTCCGTTTCATGTCATGCCATCCCCAGTCATATAGAATATCGAGAATGGGGCAGAGGCTTCTTCCTGTTTCAGTCAGTCTGTACTCGACCCTCGGGGGCACTTCAGGATACATAATCCGCTCTATTATCCCGTCGCTTTCAAGTTCCCTGAGATTCTGGGCAAGGACCTTTTCGGAAATCGGCATCTGCCTGGTGAACTTGTTAAAGCGAGTGCAGCCGTCGAATTTAATCGCCTGAATTATGAAGGGTTTCCACCGATGCAGAAACACTTTCATCGTATGAAGATAGGGATCGTTATTTATTTCCGGTCCGTTTTTCATTGTTTTTTAATCCTGCCGCGTGATCTGTTTATTGCCAGAAATAATACCAGGCTGAATGCTACCGAACCTGCAGCGAACAGGTAGATTGAGGCAAAACTGAAAAAATTTGTAATATAGCCCAACAGAATGGAACCACCGCCAATTCCGAGGTCGAGAGCTATGTAGAAAGTCGCGTTTGCTGCGCCCCTTTTTTCTGACGGGCTGCTGCTTACCGCAAGCGCATTCAAAATGGGCAGCAGCGAACCGTATCCGATTCCGTACAGCACCGCAGCTGCCGCAAACACTCCGACGCTGTGTGCAGAATAAATCATAACCAGTGAAATAACGGATAGAAAAATGGCAGGGATCAGGACAGTCAGAGGCGAAAACCTGTCGCTGATTCTTCCTACAAAGAACCTGGAGAAAATGACGGCACAGGGGAAAATAATGAAGAAAAACTGTATGTCCTCTATACCTCGCGAGAATCCGAACGCTGCAAGGAAGGTGATAATGGATCCGTAGGATAATGAAGCAAAGACCATCATCGATGATGCGGGGACAGCACCTTTTTCTATAGAGACAAGGTTTTTTAATGCAAACTTCTTTCTGCCCAGGTCCGATTTCTGCACATCAGTTTTAATTAACAGAGATAATACCATCGCAAGAATGGTAAGCGGGATTACTGCCACAAACAGAATTTTGTAGCTCAGATGATCTATAAAAAAGAGCCCGATAAGGGGACCTACCGCGTTCGTAACCGTAACTGTAACTCCGAAATACCCGATTCCCTCGGCGAGCCTTGATTTCGGCGTCAGATCCGTAGCAATAGTTACACATGAGGTCGACGCGACCGAAAATCCAATGCCCTGTATTAATCTTATAAGCAGCTGCAGCTGAACAGAGCTTGTAAAATTCAGGAGGATTACCCCGGCAAGCCACGGAATAAGTCCAATAACCAGGATCGGCTTTCGGCCGTAGTTATCAAGCAGGTGCCCTATCAGGGGCCTGAAGAGCAGGGCAGAAAGCGAATATATTCCTGTTGCCAGTCCAATCTGGGTGTTGCTGCCGCCCATCTCGCGAATGTACAGGGGCATTGAAACCAGCAGGATAAAATGTATCAGGTGGGTCGAAATATTTACCAGCAGCAGCTGGAGATATCTGGAAGTCCATAGCTTCTCATCGGATGCTGTATTTTTAATCATCAAGCATACCCGTATTGTAGGCATTTTTGACTGCGCTCATCATGTTCCCCTTTTTATCGGCATCGCCGAGTACAAGTATTTCGCCGACCTTATTCTTAAGTGTTTCGTATAGAGCCGGCTCAGCATTTACAGTACTGGTAAATATAATCGTATCGGCTGCTTCCTGTCTTCCGGTCTCTGATATAAGTTCGACTTTTCCGTCTGAAATTTTACCAAGCCTTGTGCTGAGTTCTGTTTTTATTCCGTATTTTTTCAGCTGCATCAGGACGGACCATCGTGTACTCGGCCCGATGTTCCCTGCAGCCTTTTCTTCCGGCTCAGTAATTGTAATTTCTTTTATTCCGTCCGTAATCAGCGCTGCCAGCCGATCGGGTGTTTCTGCCCCGGAGACCATCAGGAATTTCAGCTGTTCTGGTGTCGGAGTTCCTATAGCGGCCAACTCAAGGGCGGTCCATATACCTGTCTGGTTGCTGCCTGAAATTATAACCCTGTTACCTGTCTCAGCCGTGCCTTTGAGTACATCCCAGGCATGTACAAGCCGGATGCTTCCGTCGGTTACGATTTCAGGGATTACCGGTTTGCTGCCGGTTGCTATCACGAGTTTTTCATATTCTTCGTTCTTATACCTGGAAAGAATATTGTTGGCATCGGAGGCTATTCCGAATTCGAAACGGACCCCGGAATTGACACATGAGTTATTGAGGTATTCGACAAATTCAAAGGTACATTTCCGGTCCGAAACCCGCGAGGCTATGTATGCCTGGCCGCCGTAAAACTGCTCTTTTTCGAGTATGGTGACACTGTTTCCTTTTGCGGCAGCTGCTTCTGCATAAGCCATACCGGCAATTCCAGCCCCGATTACAAGGATTTTTTTATGCGAAGTGTTCAGTATCTCGGAAGGCAGCCTGCCTTCCTTCATCAGTTCCGCTTCGTGTCCGGCCTCCGG
>QKCC01000157.1 GCA_003245835.1 Spirochaetales bacterium
AGCGGACTGAGGAATACCACCTTTCCGGCCTGGTAGGTGCTGACCGCGAGCGAAATATCGAGCTGCATCAGCAGCTCTGGAAAGTTAGGGGAATATGTACATTCAAAAGGGGCCGGTGCCTTAGCCATGCTGCTGCTCCTGCTGCCGTGTATATTTTGTAGGATACGGATTATTCAACCGTTGTATTTTCGAAAAACAGAAGCTTCGGCTCGTTTGTACCAACGATTATGTCGATATCGCCGTCCCCGTCCGCATCACCGAAAGCCGGAAAGTAGACAGTGCTGCTGTTTACAAGGACCGCAAAGTCAGACGGAATGGTTTCTTCCGTAAAATCCGGTATGGAAGCAGAACCTGTATTTCTGTAGAACTTCAGCTCTGCGCCTTCATATGAATACAGTGTAACAAACATATCCTGATCACCATCCTCGTCGACATCAACAAAAGCCGGAACCGGCAGGAATGGAACAGAGACATTTGTCGGAAGGGTTGCGAGAGTTCCGTCAACAGTATACGGGTAAAAGTCGCCGTTTCCGCTCCCGCTGTTATCTCCTCCATTAAGCATATAAAAAATCTCAGCATTTAATGAAGACGAAAGAGCTCTTGCTGCCGGAGCGGAGAAGTACGAAACACCAAGTACAAGATCCAGGTCCCCGTCGCCGTCCAGATCTACAAGAGCGGGTGCTACAACCGAACTGCTGTAGGTGTAGGATACATTTGAGAGACCTGAACTGTAATTGTAGGTGAAGAATCTTGCTTCAAAAAAACCTGAAGGTGACGAACTGTATACAGCCCTTGCGGGATAGTAGCTCGAATAATAGCTGCTGTACGAGTAACTGCTGAATGTATTGGCTGCAGCAATAATTTCAAGGTCGCCGTCGCCGTCAATGTCACCGACTGCCGTAAACATTGGGCCGGCCGGATGTACAGGCATTTCACTGGTATACAGGAAATTCTCAGGCAGAGATGAAAATGCTGCTTCATCAAGGTTTAAAGCGGTGATACTCCGAGCCGCCGGTATCTCACCATTTCGGTAGAAGCGCACAGTCTGGTAAATATTGTCGTCAGAATAGATATTGGAAGAAAATGACCAGTAAGATGTGTAGTTATACGTGTTGCCCAGGAAAACATCAAGGTCACCGTCAGCATCGATATCTGCAAGTGCAGGCTGAAATACGTAATAGCTGATGGAGCTCAGCGCATTATTCAGGGTAAGTTCAACCGGGGCCTTGAAAAGTGCGGTAGGAATTGTTCCGTTGTTGTCGCCGCCTGTATCGTCTGTCCCATCGTCACTGGTTCCTGGATCATCACAACCAACTGTGAGCATCGCTGCGAAAACGGTTGCCGGAATCAAATATTTGGCAGGTCGAAAGTAGTTTGGGAATCTATGTTTTTTATCAGGATCAGCAAAGGTTGAATCAAAATTATTCATAATTTACCTCCACATGATTAAATCAATAAATAAAATATACCATGATTCGGCAGATAAAAAAATGAATATTCTTTAAATTTGTTAAAATTGATGTCTAAAAGATAACGCCCGGGAAGGTTTGTCCCCGGGCGCCGAATATCAGGTTTTTTTAAAGATTGCAGGTTATTTTATCCATTTTCTTTTTCAAATACTATTCCGAAAGCTTCCAGCAGCTTCTCTGCAGCATAGGGTGTTATTTTAACCAAGTAGCCGTTCTGCGAGCTTCGGGCCGGGTAAATCCCCTCGGCGGTCTCCGGCCATATCTCAAGCGTGGTAGTCTTGCTGTCCGAGTCGAGTATGTTTATGGTCCATTGCGGAGCTTGCGGGAGCTGAGCATAGAGAAAATCCTTGCATCGCAGCGGGTTAAGCATATTGACAGCAGCCTTCACCGCGTCATCGTCAGCCTCGAAGTTTTGACTCCTCCAGACATCTTCCGGGTCTTTGAAAAGTACGATATCACTGCTGCCGGGAGTGCTCAGCGTCATCTTGAGCGCTTTATCTCTTGCGATGTCTATAAATCTTTTATCCCGCATGGAGTCTTTGTCTTTTACCCGGCTCGGAAGATTTCCCCTGACTGAGTAGATGTTGTCATCACCGGGAAACATGACGTATGTATAGATTCCGTTGTTTGAAACCTTTCCGACGTAGATCTCCCTGACAACATCATCTCCTATCCAGGCCTTAACCAGGACCCTCTGGGTTTCATCAAGGGAGTATATTCCGGGATTGCCTGAGGTTGATATAAGGTCCGCGATCTTCGGGTCAGCCATAGCTTCTGAGATTGCGTTCAGATTGCCGTTCTCGGCAATCCATCCCTCTGGTTCTATATGCCACTGTCCGTCTGTTCGGGAGAAATCAAGGGTTTCCTGACCTTCCATCGTTATTCTGCTGATTGACTGTTCATCCACAGCATTTAATTCGGGAAGTTTGTAATTAATGTCTCCTGTGCTCCTGAAAATGATATACAGAAGCAGAACAACTGCGACAGCTGCAAGAATGATATATTCAGTATATGTCTTTAGCTTATTCATTATCAGCCTCCGTAAACATGGATGCAATTTTTCTCTGCCGCCGGTTCCATCCGAGCCATACAAGCAGGCCGGCAGCTATAACCAGTACCGGAACTACAACCATATTAAAGGTTTTAATGAATGTTCTTAGAGCCGGTTCGGTGTCTTTTATCGGGTTGTAGTTTAGACCTTTTCTGCGCATGAGCGCGTAGTCGCCGTTGCCGTTCATTTCATCAAGAACATTAAGAACAAGCGTACCGTTAGTCGAGGTTCCGTTCTGGGGTATCAGGTTATCAGATATCTGCATCGATGAACCGAAGACATAAAGCCGTCCGGATTCAGTCGATTTAATAAAGCTGGCGTCCTGCGAAACCTGGTCGGCACCGAACTGGTAGTTTTCATCCGTTTCCGAGGCTGAACCTTCAGGCGGTTCGGGCCGTTCGGGAACACCCTTGTCGGTAAAATATGAAGTGAAACTCCCTTCGAGCACTGCCGCAAGCGGATATTTGCCGCCGTCCGGATAGACCGTCGGGGGCATAATCATCATCGGATTGTACAGATTCATCTGTTTCTGATCTTCCATCAGCCATGATTTATCCGAAGACGAATACAGCACTGTAGCTGTCCTGCCTTCCGGGAGGTCTCCGCTGATTTCAACAGGTGAATTATTAAGCGTAAGAAGGCCCTGTATTCCTTTCATGTAGGGAAGGTCCTGGTTGATGTTTTCGGGCTTGATCTGGGGCGCAAAGTAAACAGGAATATCGCTTACACCCTGTGCCGACTGCTGCTGCTGGTGAAAACAGCTCTCGTCCATTACATACGACTTTCCGATGCCGATTCCGTAGAATTTAAGCATCTCCTCAAGACCGGTATCTCGCGGAATATAGATTGGGGGCTGCTGCTGCTGACCCTGCTGGGCAGGCGGAAGATATTCCATGTATCCGTCGGTAAAAACGGCTACATCCTTTCCCTGCATCAGGAACTGGTCAATCTGGAACAGTTCCCAGTCCGTGAATTTCGAAAAGGGCTGAGGTCGGGCAATTATCAGTGATCCGGCGTCTTCCGGAATCATGTCGGTGCTCAGGGCAAAGGGTTCAAGACTGTATCTCTGTGACGCGAGTCCCGCAAAGGTCGATACTGTAGGCTCGTTGTACTGCTGCTGCTGTGAACTGTACAGCTGAATAGCACCATGATCGGCAAGCCATGCAACCTTGTTTCCGACGCCAATGAGTCTCTCGACGACACCGTTTATCTGGTCCTGAATTTTTGCGGGGTCTTGAATTGTATAACCGAAAATCCCGCGGCTCAGTACATCGAATGTAGTGAAATTATCCTTGTATTCAATGACCGCCGAGGCATAGGACTGGGAAATATTCCCGTTCCCGTCGTCAAATTTATAGGCATTGAACCCGTAATCTGCCGTTTCCGGGGCTGACTTTCTGTCGGTATCGATCCATTCGTAGCTGATCCGGTTGTAGTTTGTTTTGTTAAGTTCGTCCACAACGGTTTTCAGTTTGTCCGGGTATGCCGCAAGGTCAGCCGATGCACCGAAAAGGGATGAAGAAAGATACAGCTTGATTTTCACATCTTCATCAAGCGACAGCAGTTTGCTGGTTTTTTCCTCCATCTTCAAAACGGTTGAAGTCAGAAGATATTCGATATTTTCATTCGGATTGATTACGGGTATCGTCTGAATCATATCGGCATGAATGAAAACGGCACCCATGTAGGCTGACGTCAGGTTTATTTCAGACTGATCGACCTGCTGAATCTGAATCGGGTTGATTCCATAGCCCTGGGCTTCCTTCTCGAGTTCGTCCGATGTGTCCGCCTTGTCCTTATCGAGGTTGCTGATCAGGTAAATATCGTAGTTGAAGTTCCTGTTGCCGGCAAGAGCGTATTCAGCGAGCGTATCCTTGAGGTTCTGCTCGAGGTTGTTGTACGGATACGGCATATTCTCGGTAATGTAGATTTTAACTGTGAGTGGTTCCTGCAGTTCTTTGACAGTCTTTTTACTGACATCGGTAAGCGAGTAGCTGCCTACTGAAGTCAGGTCAATCCTGAAGAAGAGTGTCTGAAATGCAATATTGAACAGCACTATTACAATCGCGTAAAGCGCGAACCTTATTATCTGTTTTTTTCCGTTCATCTACTTCTTCTCCTGGTTCAGCAGCCATGAGCCGTAGAGGGCAAGAAAGATGACTGACGCGAAGTATATAAGATCTCTTGAATCTACTATTCCTTTCGAGATGTTGCTGAAATGATAGGCTGTTCCAAGTGAATTGAGTACATTGCCTATTGCCGGCGGAACCATCCATGTGAGCCTGTCAATCATCGAAAGCACTACACATGCAGCTGCGCTGATTATAAACGCCACTATCTGGTTCCGGGTAATAGACGATGCCAGAACACCAATTGCTCCGTAAGCGCCGGCAAGAAGTACAGAGCCGAGATATCCGCCGATTACGGGCCCCGGATCAAGCACTCCGACGGCACTTACACTGACCGTGTATGCTATTGTCGGAACCAGCATTGCAAGTATAAAAACGACAGCCCCGAGGAATTTTCCGGCTACAACATCAGCAGTTGTCAGCGGCTGTGTCTTCAGCATTTCGAATGAACCTGTGCTGTATTCCTCTGCGAAAAGCCGCATTGTTACCGCAGGTATTGTGAATGAGAAAAGGATCGGCATCATGCTGAAAAACCCTCGCATGTCCGCCCGTCCTGCAAGAAAAAAGGTCGAGAAGAAGAACCATCCCGACAAAGCGAGGTAAATCGCTATTACTATGTATGCAATCGGTGAAACAAAAAAAGCCTGAAGCTCACGTTTCATGATTGTTCCGGTAGTTTTTGCCTTCATTTTGCGTCCCCCCTGGTGATTTCACGGAAGATGTGTTCGAGCGTCTGCTTTTTAGGGACCATTTCAAGAAGAAGCCAGTCGGATTTCTTCATATTCAGGTAGATTTCCTTACGAAGGTCGGTTTTGCACGAAAGCTCAAGCTTTATTCCGTCTTCGCTTTTCTGGGCGTCGATTACCGAGATTCCGTCAATTGATTCCATACTGGATTTCAGGGCTGATTCATCGGCGCCCGATACAAGGACTTCGATAAGCGCTCCGCCGCTGCCTGCGTTTTTAAGCATGTCGGTAGAACCGTCGGCAGCAACACTTCCTTTATTGATGATTACAACACGGCTGCAGGCTGCTTCGGCCTCGCTGAGTATATGCGTTGAAAAAATAACGGTTTTTTCCTTTCCGATTTCCCTGATTATCGATCTGATTTCAACAATCTGGTTCGGGTCAAGACCGGAGGTCGGTTCGTCAAGAACAAGAATCTCCGGATCCGACATCAGCGCCTGTGCGAGACCGACTCTCTGCTTGTAACCCTTCGAGAGGGCTCTGACCGGCCGGTGCATAACCTCGGCAATTCCGCAGAGTGAGGAAAGTTCCTTTATACGTTTTTGTTTTTGTTCTTTTTCCAAATTACGCAAATCTGCTATATAGTTCAGATAGTCGTAAACAAGCATTTCGCTGTAAAGGGGGGCGGATTCAGGCAGGTAGCCTATCATCCTTTTTACTTCTGTAGGGTGTTCCGTTACATCAAGGCCTTTTACCCTGATATTGCCTGCTGTAGGGCGAAGATAACCCGTAAGAATCCTGAGAGTTGTACTTTTACCGGCGCCGTTGGGACCAAGTAGTCCGATGACCTGACCGCGCGGTATCTCAACATTGATGCCGTTAAGAGCTCTTGTTTCTCCATAGTCCTTAACGAGATTTTCAATTTGTATCATTCCCGGCCTCTTGTGATAGATTGTGTATAAGGAGAAAATTTAATAGCGATACCCGAAATTTGCAACCCATCTTTGTAAAAATTATGTAAATTAGAATAAATTGCCTGAAATTACCGCCGTACAGCGCTTTCTCTGACCGACAAAAACATTTCATCATATTCGGCAGCCTTTTTTTCCCAGCTGCAGCTTGAAAAATACTCTGCCAGTTCCGGCTGAATGCCGGCTGATTTGTTGTCGTGCAGCCCCTGAAGGGTCTCAATCAGCTTTGTCACAAGTTCATCATCGCTGCTGTAAATTGTGTCCTTATGGAATTTTTCAGGGATCAGTTCAGGGTAGCTCAGCCGGTCCGGCAGCAGGGGAATACAGCCTGCCCGGATAGCTTCAACCGTTGCTATGCCGAAATTTTCCTGGATTGCCGTGCTGACTGTAATGTCTGCTTTCGAAAGCCAGCCGGTGTAATCAGCTTTATTTTTACAGTAGCCGTATTGGAGAATTCTGCTGCCGTAACGCTTTTCGGCTTTAAGGAAGGCTTTTGGTCTGGTCTGAAAGTTTTCTCCGAGAATAGCCAAGTTGAACGGAACCCTGATCCCTCTTTTTTTGAGTGCTCTGTCGGCCTCGGCCAGGGCTTCAAAAAAAACTTCAGGCTGTTTGTCGAACTCCCATCTGTGGTTCCAGAGAATTACAGGCACAACAACCTTTGCGGAAGGTTTTACAGGAGCCGCCTGTCTGAATGGAAAACTGCAGCCCGGGTAAATTACAACGGACTTGGCTCTTATGCGTTCCACTGCCCACAGCGGCTTATATTCCGGCATCCTTTTTATGAAGCCGGGCATTTCTGTAAAGAAGCTGTTCATGTGGAAGTGTGAATTGAAGATCAGTCTGTCTGCGGCAAGCCCGGTCGTTATATCGGTAAATCCGAACTGGTAATCCATTTTTTCGCCCTCGGGCAGCGGATACGAAAGCTGGTTCTCATGAAAATAGACTACAGAAGGGGGACAATCCCGGCCCCAGAGCATCTTCAGATCGGACAGGCTCATCATGTCGGATGTGAAAAGAAGATCATAATCGCCGGGGTTTTTTATTATTTCTGAAAAATGCAGGGCTGCACCCCTCATTCTCCATTTCCAGAATCGGGACGGAAGGCTGAACAGCTCAATTTGGTGACGGCTGTTTTTAATCAGTCCTTCCGCAAAATCCCGGTGAGAACCCCCGAAAAAGGGTTCGATGAAGAGAATTCTAAGCTTTTCCATTACTGAATATTTTTGATTTTTTCGCAGATAAGATCAATAACAGCATGATGAAATAAAATCCGTTTTGTAATATTATATATGCAGCATTGTCATGAACGGCAGAAATTTAAAAGGAGTATTTGATAAAATGGAAACCAAAGAACTTGAAGCAAAAGCGGCAGAGTATCTTGCACTCGAGAAGAATGAATATTTCAGAAACGAGCTTCAGAAGGTCCTCAATAAAAAGAATATAAATGATTTAAACGACAGGTTCTACACGGAACTCAGTTTCGGTACGGGCGGACTGCGCGGGGTAATCGGCGGCGGTTATAACCGGATGAACGCCTATACCGTCAGGAAGGCCACGCAGGGGCTCGCCGACTATATAAACGGCCAGGTAACAGACGGTTCGGTCGTAATTGCATATGATTCAAGGAACTTCAGCGATCTCTTCGCAAAGGAAGCTGCGCTGACGCTCTGCGCGAACGGAATAAAGACAAAGGTATTCAGTTCGCTGCGTCCTACGCCCGAATTATCTTTTGCCGTCCGGGAACTCGGGGCGACCGCCGGTATAGTTGTTACTGCCAGCCATAATCCTCCGGAATATAACGGCTACAAGGTGTACTGGTCCGACGGCGGTCAGATTACGCCGCCGCACGATTCCGGAATAATCGGGATGGTTAAAAAGGTTTCCGAACCTAAACCGTCGCCGTCTGAAAAAGAGGCATTGAAAAAAGGACTGCTTGAGTATATCGATGCCGAAATCGACAACAAGTATGTGAAGATGGTCAAGAATTATTTTCTTTTTCCGGAGCTGCTTAAATCCAAAGGCCGGGACCTGAAGGTTGTTTATACACCTCTGCACGGTACCGGCACAATGCTGGTTGAACGAATCCTCGGTGAGTGCGGCATAAAGGTAAAAACCGTTGCGGAACAGCGCGAACCGAACGGAGATTTCCCGACTGTGGATTACCCGAACCCCGAAGAAGCTTCGGCAATGCAGCTTGCGCTTGAACTCGGCGAGCGCTCCGAGGCGGACCTGGTCCTGGGAACCGACCCCGACGCGGACAGGCTAGGGATAGCCGTTCCCGATAAAAACGGAAAATTCAGACTGATTTCAGGCAACCAGCTGGGATGCCTGCTCGGAGACTATATCTTTTCGGTTTTAAAGCAACAGAACCGGATGCCCGAAAAGCCTGTGCTCGTAAAGACGATTGTAACAACCGAGCTGCAGAGGCTCATAGCCGAGAGCTACGGTGCAAAGGTTTATGACGTGCTCACCGGGTTCAAGTATATCGGCGAAAAAATAAAAGAATTTGAGTCAACAGGCGAGAGTTATGTGTTCGGCGGCGAGGAGAGCTACGGTTACCTGATTGAAACCGAAGTAAGAGACAAGGATGCCGTATCTGCAGCGGTACTTACAGCTGAGATGGCTTTGTATGATCGTGAACGCGGGATGAGCCTTCTTGACCACCTGAATGATATTTACAGCCGTTTCGGATATTTTGAAGAGATCCTTATTTCCAAAACCTTCAAGGGACAGGCCGGTCTTGAGAAGATAAAAACCCTGATGAACAGCCTTCGTGAAAATGCGCCGGAATCCGTCGGCGGCAGTAAGGTGGCGGTGATACGGGATTTTCAGCTGAGCCTTGAAACAGACACAGCTTCAGGAACGAAGAGTGAAATCAAACTGCCGAAATCGGATGTAATCCAGCTTGTTCTGGCGGACGGCACAGTTGTGACGGCCAGACCGTCGGGGACCGAACCGAAGATCAAATTCTATGCATCATGCAGGGCTGAAAAGGGACTGGAACTCACAAAAGCGCAGGCTGATGTAAAGAAGAAGCTTGAAAAAATCCGGTATGACCTTGAGGAAATCTGCAGAATTTAGCAGGCAGACTGATAAGACTATTCCGCCGCAGCCTGGTTCTGCATTTCGGAATTAAGTTTTCTGCTCTGCTCGAGCAGTTCCGTACAGAGTTTCTGCATGGCGCGGGACGATTCTCTAAGCTTCAGGGACTCTGTGCCGGATGATTTTGAAACCGAGCCGGTATTTTCAGATATTTGTTTGATCTTCAGCAGGTCGTCATTAACCCGTCCGCTAGACGCGGCGACATTCTGCACATGCTCGACCAGTTTCTGCGTTACATCATTCAGGACCCCTACAGAAGCCAGTATACCTCGGGTACCGCTGTTCATTTCTTCGGTGCTGCCTGATATTTCACGCATCGAATCACCGAAGGAACCGATCTCGGCGGCTATTTTCTGAATTGATTTGTCTGATTCGTTGACCCTTGTGCTGGTGTTCTCAATTGAAGCCGACATCTCTCTGACAGTTTCTTCTATGCGTTTAGCGTTCTGCGAGCTCGATTCCGACAGCTTGCGGATTTCATCAGCCACTACGGCGAATCCGCGTCCTGAATCACCCGCATGAGCCGCTTCGATTGCAGCGTTCATTGCAAGCAGGTTTGTCTGTGCGGCAATTCCTGATATAACCCCTGTTATAGCCTTTATATTATCCAGCATCGAGACGGTGTTTTCAAAGGACGCGTGGGTTTGTTCCATAACAGACCTGCCGTCAGCCGCGTTTCTCTGAAGCTCTTCGACAGCATGCATCTTGTCTTTTACTATTTCCGAAACATTCTTTATTGATGCCGCCATTTCTTCGATTGAAGCACTGGACTGGCTTACCTGTGAAGACTGGCTGATTGATATGTTCCGCAGTTCTGCAATTGCATTATCAACTATTTTCAGAGCCTCGCCTGAATCCTCAAGCCTGTTGTTAAGACTGTTCATATTATCAATAAGCTCCGCTGATATCTGCTGCATGCGGTTGCTGAATTCAAGAGAAGTATCAGCTTCAGCGCTTAACCGGTCGGCCTTTCCGAGGTGTTCAGCAGATTCGCTGATGAGCTTTTTATTTTTAATACTCAATTCTTCAAGCTCATTCATTTTTTCACGGTTGGCTGTTATGACTTTATCAAAAACGTTCCTGATTAAAAGAATGCTTATACAGACGGTGATCATCGCGATGCCGCTGAACAGTATCTGCTCCAGAGAAGGCATCCTGTCGGTCTGCCATGACCGCGCGGTCTGTATCCGTATTACCAGTGCGACATATGAGCTGAAATATATGACCACCAGTGCAAGCAGGAACCTGATTTTCTCTATAAAAACCGAGCTCAGAACAATGAAAGCCCCGACAATAGACGTAAAATAAGCGAGTGAGTGATCGCCGAGGGGATTATTCAATAACCGGAGAAAGATGAAGCCGAGGGTCACAACCATGAAAAAGATATCGCTGACAGGGTGATAGTAGCCTTTGTGAACAAGAGCAAGGCAAGCAAGTATAAAACATACGAGCACTGCATGAATAATAAGCCGGCTGAAAGCAGTATGAGTTACGAGATCGCTTACAATGATCAGAAGCGACAGTACCGAAATGAAAAATAATGCTACCTGCAGCATCGGCGCTTTGACCTGAATCTCGAACGGATGGTCTTTATAATTATTCCTTATACTCGTCATTAATATGCCCCATTAATTAAAATAGTGAACCTGATCCCTGACAGTGTATATAAAATGATTATATCGAATCAATGAAAGATTAGAGAAATTAAATTGATTCAGCGCTTCAACCGTTCCAGCTGCGTTTATTCTTCAGTGCATACGCATCAGCCAGAATTTCCCTGATGCCGGTTTCATCAATAATAGAACGGTCCAGCTGGTCCTGGAGTTCTTCGAGATATCCTTCTTCCATATTGTGCAGCCGGTCCGACAGGGTTCCGCTCCATATGAGTCTGATCAGATCGTCCGGAGATTCGGTATAACTTAGAAGTTCATGTGAAGTTAACCACGATTTATACCAGCGTATATCGTCTATCTCGAGGTTGTACTCCTCCATAAGTTTATTCAGATTGATATCACTCATACTTAAATACTAATAATTTATGCAGATATGGTAAAGCAAACATCAGAAAAAACTATCTGTAAAAAAACTAATGAGGGAAGAAAAAAATCCGATCATAAATATAACTACCGATAGGAGGGCTGTATGGTTCAATATAGAATAAAAAGCAGCGAAGAGATTAATAACTATCTCAATATCCTTGGTGAGCGAAACGGCGGGTTCGACGTGATGATCATCAATGAACGTGATGATTACAGACGAGAAGTCAGGGATTTTCTGAGCAAGGAACTCTTTGAAACCTGCCTGAGAACCGGGTATTTAATAAAACTAGATGAAAATCAAAAATTGATGACGGCCTAGCGCTGAAGCCCGGATGAAATATGCCGGGCTATTTTTTTCTCTTTGCAAATTCCGATTATCCTCCCATCAGACGGAGCGAAAGCAGGATCTTGTCCCGCGAATGAATTAATTATATTATTTGTAAGTACATAATGACAAGTTGGGGAGCTGCTGAATTGAAAAATGAAGTCTCAGTAAACATAACTCTTCCTGCTGAAGTTGCCGCCCGGTACGGGTTTGCTTCTGATACGGAATACGCGGTCAGCGAATATTCGGACGGCATCTTTATAAGGCAGTCGCCTGATATCCTTAAGCGAATCTACATCGAAGTCACAAACAGCTGCAACCTCGACTGCAGTACCTGTGTGCGGAACGTATGGTCGGAGGATACCGGCATGATGGAATACAGCCTGTTCGGGAAGATAATAACTGATACAGAACAGCAGCTTGAAAAATACAGCCCTGATAACCGGACGAAGTTCACGGTTTTCTTCGGAGGCTGGGGCGAGCCTCTGCTGCATCCCGAGATAATCCGCATGATAAAGGAAGTAAAGGACAGGGGATGGCGGGCCGAGCTGATTACCAACGGTGTAATGCTCGACAACAGAACTGCAAACGATCTGATAGGGGCCGGCCTTGATTTTATCTGGGTGTCGCTCGACGGGGCTACCCCTGAAAGCTACAGCGATGTCCGGCTCGGGAATATGCTGCCGCAGATACTTGAAAATCTTAACAATCTTCGAAAAATAAAAGCGTTCAGCCTCTCCATGGGGCCGCAGTTGGGAATAGCGTTCGTTGCGATGAAAAAGAACATCAGCGATCTTCCCGATGTAATTAATATCTGCCGGAAACTGGAGGCTAAAAAACTTTCGGTAAGCAATGTTCTTCCGTTTACAAGCGACCTGGTTGATGAACGCCTTTACAGGCTTTCATCCGGTAACTGGGGAAAGGGCGACCTTGTGATAGATTTTCCGCGAATGGATCCTTCGGATGAAGTCGTTGGTATAATCAAAAACACAGCTGCTGCCGGCGGATGGTATTCGGTTGCAGGCAACGAAAATGATCACAGAATAGGGGTCTGCCCCTTTCTTAAAAAGGCAAGCGTCTCGGTGCGGTGGGACGGTATGGTAAGCCCCTGTACGCCGCTTTTTTATGACAGCAGCTCCTATCTTGAAGATACAATTCGGGAAAGCCGTGCCTGCCATTTCGGAAGTATTGCCGAAAAAAGCCTCTCAGAGATCTGGATGCAGGAGGATTTCAGGCTGCTTCGGCGGAAGCTGCAGTTTGACGAATTTTCACCCTGTACAGTCTGCAATTCATGCGAAATGGCAGAATCCAACGAAGAAGACTGTTTCGGTGATCAGCACCCCGCCTGCGGAGGCTGTCTTTGGCAGCAGGGCTTTATTCGTTGTCCCTGATTTCTGAAACTGCCGGCAGCACGGGCTATACTCTCGAATATGGGGGTAATGATGTCTAATACATTTACGGGAAGGCACCGGGCTGTAGTGAAGGAAACAGGCAGGGGTACACCCTATATTGCGTTTGAAGTTCAGGACAGTCCAGGTATCCATAATTTTGATAAAGCCGAAGTCGGAATGATTCTCGATAAAAGCGCAACCGCTGAGGATGCCCAGAGAATAGCTCTGGCAATTAATCAGAAAATGGTGGGATTATTTATTACAAACTTTTGACAGGTTTTAATTCTTTACTAACCGCATGTAATTAAAAAACCGGGATATTTCCGCTTGACAAGAAATACTGATTTTGATATAAATTCCACACATCAAATGCACTCAATGTGCATCGCGCGCCTGTGGTATAATGGCTATTACCTCAGCCTTCCAAGCTGATGATGTGGGTTCGATTCCCATCGGGCGCTGATTGAAACCGCACGAGCGGTTCTTATATAGAGCGGCATCCGAGAGGATGCCTTTTTTTATGAATACATGACGGCTTGCAATGCAAAGCCGATAAGAGAAGGGGCGCATATGGGACTCAGGGGTGAATTATTTTCATGCAAGGCATCAACCGGAAAAAGAACTTATTTTTTCAATGTCAAGGAAAACAGGCAGGGAGATATGTTCCTGAATGTCGTTGAAAGCAAACAGCACGGCGGAACAGGTTACGAACGTCATTCGATCGTTGTCTTTGATGAAGACATGGACATGTTCACAAGAGAGATGCAGAAAGCGCTCGATTTTATCAGGAAGAATAAGGGACGTTAAAACTCCTGCGGTGGATTGCCGAATATCCGTGTTTTCGAATCAGTTCGGCGTGTCTGCGCGTAGGGTATCCTTTGTGTTTTTCAAATTCCCAAAGCGTATCAATCCATGAATATCTGATCATCCATAAATCTCTCGCTGTTTTGGCCAGAATTGAGGCAGCCATAATGGGGTATTCGCTTGCGTCTCCCCTGATTATGGCCCTTACTTCGGCTTCGGTCCCGAGATCAGGGGTGAATTTCCCGTCCACAAGGTATAAACCGACAGGCATGTTCAGCCCTTCCGCAGCCCGGCTCATTGCCAGAAGGCTTGCGTTGTGAATATTGATTTCATCTATCTCAGAAGCCCATACCCATCCGACAGATGAACTGATCGCCTTCTCTCGAATGACAGCCGCAGCTGAAAGCCTTTTGGTCTCGGACAGTTTCTTTGAATCATCGAGAATAGAAAAGTCAAAGTCGTCGGGCAGAATAACTGCGGCTGCAGTTACCGGTCCTGCAAGCGGTCCCCGGCCGGCTTCATCTATACCTGCGGTCAGATTGCTTTTAATAATCATAAATCCATAATAACATAATCCGGCTGTTCATTTCATCCAAATCTGTGATAAACTACCAGCTACAAACCTAAGAAAATAGCATAGATTATGGAGCGCCCGTGTTTTTAAAAAGCGTTGAAATATTTGGATTTAAATCATTTGCAGACAGAACAAATATAGAATTCAGTGAAGGAATCTCAGCACTTCTGGGACCCAACGGCTGCGGAAAGAGTAATGTCGTTGATGCGATCAAGTGGGTACTTGGCGAGCAGTCTTCGAAGACCCTCCGTGCGGAAAAGATGGAAGATGTCATATTCAACGGCACCGAAAACCGGAAGGCATTGAACGTGGCTGAAGTTAATCTTCTGATCTCTAACGATGCAGGAATACTTGAATTGGATATCCCTGAAATCTCCGTCAAAAGGCGGCTGTACCGTTCCGGCGAAAGTGAATACTACATAAATAATGCCCAGGTCAAATTGAAAGAACTTCGGGAACTCTTCTTCGACACCGGTATAGGCAAATCCGCATATTCTATTATGGAACAGGGTAAAATAGATCAGATCCTGTCAAATAAACCGGAAGAACGCCGTTACCTGTTCGAGGAAGCAGCCGGGATTACCAAGTACAAGATGCGCGGGGCAGAGGCTGAGCGGAAACTTGAAAAAACTGAAGAGAACATGCGGCAGGTCGAGAGTATTCTCAGCGAAGTCAAGCGTTCCCACGACAGTCTAAAAATCCAGGCCGACAAGACAATCAAGTACAGGGACCTTAAAAACAAGGTGTTTGATGCCGAGCTTGATCTGCAGCTGCTTAAGCTCCGTGATATCCTCGATGCCTCGAACAAGGCTGAAGAAAAGCTTAAAGACCGTGAGACTGAAAAGAGCAGCCTGACCGCCGAAATCGACGAAATAAACGAATCACTGGAAGAAAACCTCGACCTTGTCAACAATATGGAATCTGACCTGATTGAAAGCCAGAAGAAGCTTTACGGAATCGATCTGGAGAAAACGGGAAAAGAGAGCCAGTCAAGAATGCTTGGTGAACGGCGCGTCGACATCACGAAGCAGGCCGAGAACTGTATTGCCAAGGAAGAAAGTCTGAATGCGAAGATAAAGTCAATCAACGCACAGATCAGGGAAAGAAACGAGGAACTCGAAGAATCCGCCAGGCGTGTAAAAGAAACCGAAATAAACATCGCGGGCTTTGAAAAAAACATCGAGACAGCGGCCGCAAGGATTGCCGAGAATGAAAGAATCATTACCGAATCCGAAGAGAAGGCTGAATCGTGCGAAAAAGCCCTTGTAGAACTTCAGAGCGAGCTCAGGCAGATTACTGACGATATTGTAAGCCAGCTGGATACAAAACTGAAAGAAAGCGGTTACTCCCTGTCCGAGC
>QKCC01000133.1 GCA_003245835.1 Spirochaetales bacterium
GATGTCGTCAAGGCTCAGATCCTTCAGGGCTGCAGCTGCAACTGAGTCTTCAAGTTTGATGTAAGTTTTGGCAAGATCGAGTGTCTGAGCCATTGCGGACTCAACCATTTTTCCGTAGTCGTTTACAGTTGCACCTGAGGTATCAGTTTCAACAAGCTTCTTAACCTCGTTGGCCATGTACAGCTGATGATCGGATGAAACGGATGAACCGTATTCAAAGACAATTTTAGCTGCTTCTTCAACATTCGCACAGGCATATTCCCAGCCCTTCATTGAAGCATAAATAAATGCTTTAACAGTTTCAGGATTTGCTTCGGCAAATTCGCTTGTACAGAAGATGTTGTCTTCGAGCATAGCGACGCCCTCGCTGTTCATATCGATATATGATGCGGTGTCGCCGTAGCCGTAGCCGCCGTCATAGCTGTTCTTTACAAGACCGAGCTCATTGTAGGTCATAGCTGATGCAAGAAGGATTGAATCATCGTCAAAACCGTCCATGTCAAATGCCTGGCTCAGGTATGTAGTAGGCTGTCCGTATTTTGTAAGAAGAGCCTGAATCTCATATTCATTTCCAAGACCCCAGTTACCAACCTGCCCCTTACCGGCTGCATCAACAACAATACTTTCAACACTTGCATCAGCAGCATAGTACGAACTGTCGCCTGCTGCTTCCTGGCTTCCGGAAGCAACTGCCGGCATAACACAGATGAAGCTGATCAGCAGCACGATTCCGATTCTTAACCAATTAATCTTTTTCATTTTAAGTATTCCTCCAAATAGTAATTATTGGTTTCTTATTTAGAAGGGATTTCAAAAATCAGAGATTTTATGAAATTCCGACTTTACTGTAAATGAAGTTCTCCGCTTACCGCTTAGCGGCGGCCTTTAAGCAGAATACCTTCCATAATTAAAAGTGCGATGTACATAGTTACGCCTATAACGAAGGCCGCTACTATATACGCCCAGGCTGTTGCATACTGCGCAAGTACGATATTCTCCCTGATCTGCCGTCCTACACCGATGATGAATTCTGCGAAGTATTCACTGACCATCGCGCTGATAATACTGGCGGGAACGCTGACCCTGAGCGCTGTAAAAATGTAGGGAACACTGTTAGGCACCCGCAGCTTCATAAACACAGTCGAACGCTTTGCCGCGATAGACCGCATCAGGTCCTCGGAAAAGGGCTTCAGTTCCGTGAATCCGCGGTAGGCATTGATGCTCATTGCAACGGTGCAGGTAATCATGACTACAAGCATCTTAGCCAGCATACTTCTGGTATTCGGATCGCGGCTGAAATCTTTCGTGAGGTTTGTCATGATCGGCGCAATTGCGATGATCGGTACGGCATTGAAGGCCGCGACGATCGTCAGTCCGCCTGCTCCCCATTTAGGGAATGCCGTCGCTACAATCGCAAGCAGGTAACCGAGGACGGAACCGAGGACAAGGCCGCCCAGGGCCACCGTAATCGTGGCCTTTACATTTTTAAGGACCGACGGAAGGTTCTCATAGATGATTCTCAGAATCCGGCTTGGTACCGGAAGCGTAAATGTGTCCGCGTGTATAATCTTATGAATCGCTCCGGTTTCCCACAGAAGTATTACAAGGATTCCGAACAGTACCGGATACAGAACAGTAGAAACCTTATCGCCTTCAATCTTCATTGTTTTCTTTTCTGCCATATCTGCCCCGGTTATGCCTTTGCTCTTTCATACGGTGACACCAGCTTTTCAAGAAGCACCATCAGCTGGTAACTCAGAACGCCCACTATAGCGCTGACAAAGACTATCTGCCAGAACACATAGATACTCATTGCATGTTTGAGCGACTGTGAAAGCATACAGCCCAGGCCCCCGCCGCCCTGCAGCGTATCAACAAGGATCGACGCGGTTATTGCCATCGGAGCGGATATTTTAAGCCCGGTAAAGAAATACGGAACGCAGGACGGCAGCAGCAGTTTTGTATACAGCTGCAGTTTGCTCGCCGCAATCGAGTGCATAAGCTCATGCTTCTCGCGTTCGACCGATTTAAAACCGGCAAGCGTATTTGTAGCAACCGGATAAAAGGTCAGTATTGCGGCAATAACGATCCGGCTTTTATTTATATCCTTCGTAATGGCCAGAACTATCGGAGCCATTCCGAGGATCGGGATCATCTGTATCATCATAAGGTAGGGAAAGGCTGTTTTTTCAACTGGCAGAAACATCCTCATCAGAAGAGCCAGCGCAAAACCGACTGCGATTCCGATAAGAAAACCGATACCGGCCCTGTAAAGCGTAATACCGGCATTGCTCATTACAATCTGCAGGGCCGTCTGCTTATTGCTTACCATCGCCGTACTGAACACCGATTCAATTATCTGGTAAAGGTGCGGAAGCACGTTCTGAGGGGTCCGCTTTGTGTTGGCTACGATCGTCGCGCCGATTTCCCATAATGCAACAAGGCCGAGTCCCCATACAAGGGTGACAAAACCTGACGTTTTTTTAGCGTTTGGAGTTTTCATCCGCCTACACCCCTTCGAAACTATGTCTGACTTTAGTTACAAGATGGGCGAAGTTATCGCTGTCTCTTGAATCGAGGTTTCTCGGACGGGGAATATCAACATCAACCACGGCGGAAACACGGCCCGGATGAGGGGACAGAACCACCACCCGGTCTGAAAGAAAAACGGATTCCTGAATATTATGGGTAACAAACAGAATCGTCTTGTGAGTCTTCTGCCAGATCCGCAGCATATCCATGTGGAGTTTTTCCTTGGTAAACTCGTCAAGCGCGGAGAAAGGTTCGTCCATCAGAAGGATTTCCGGATCAATCGCCAGCGCCCGGGCAATTCCCACGCGCTGCTGCATACCACCGCTCAGCTGATGCGGATATTTCTTTCCGAAATCAGTAAGCCCTACAAGCTCAAGGGTTTCATCAACCCTTCTTGTGCGCTCTTTCTTGGGAATCCCCATTACTTCCATCGGCATGCATATATTACGCCGCACGGTTCTCCAGTCATACAGGACCGGGCTCTGAAATACAAACCCGTATTTCTGCTTCATTCTGACTTCGTGCGGACGCATTCCCTTCACCGAAATGATACCGGAAGTGGGTTCCTGAAGGTCCGCTATTGTTCTAAGCAGGGTTGTTTTACCGCAGCCGGAAGGTCCTACAAGAGAAACAAATTCCCCCTGCTTGATTTCCAGATTTATATCCGTGAGGGCCTTAATCTCTTCGCCCCCGTTTTTATCAGGAAAACTTACACACAGGCCTAAAATTTTTATCTCTGTCTCAATATTATGCATCACTCAGTACCATTCCTGAATTCATCAATTGCTGATCGCAAATAAATGTATTTGAAAGGATTCAATTTCCTTACCCGGTACTTATTGCAACTTGTGTGCCAAAATCACACAACTCCGAAAAACAGGTTAAATCAATACTTTTACGGGTAAATATGACCGAAAAAATTACATTAATGTAAAAAGAGGATAAAAATAATAAGGATTAAAAGATTCAGACGGTGTTAAGCGGAAAGCTAACCTACATATTTGTAATTTTGTTTACGCAAAAACATACACAAATGTAGGATTATTGGGAAAATTAGCAGACTAATACGCAGCAATCAGCAGCAGCATCCGGGTCCGGATACTGCGCCTTCGTCATCATCACAGCACCCGCAGGCGGGCTCCGTTCCGCGTATGGCGCCGATTATTATTGCCGACGCGCAGCCTACCCCCTTGCTTACAGTCAGGGCGCCGAAGGCGCAGTTGCTCATGCAGGCGCCGCACTCCATACAGCGGTCATATGAAAGTATACGGACCGTACGATCTTCCATTTCAAAAACGTTATGAGGACAAACATCGATACACCGCCCGCAGCCGGTACAGTTTTCGACATCAAGCTCAAGCGTCGATACATTTTTCAGATACATCATAGAACACCCCCAATCAGAACTGCCGAGATGATTCCGCCTGCGACCGACAGGAAAGCAACGGCAATCTGGGACGGAACAGCAATCCGCATTTCCTTCTTTACCCCGGACAACGACGTATATGTTGAGGACCCCGTAAAGTTCATGCTGATGAACGAAGATGATGCCGTAATCAGGCCGCTGTTGAAAATAATCAGCGGAAGTCCGGGTTTTACCAGAATAATCCAGAGGACTGACAACACCGCGCCGGTAAAGGCCCCTTTAAGCGCGAATGCACGTCCGGGAAGCCACGGCAGCAGCAGCGGAGAAAGAAACGCCCCGGCAATTACACCCGCGGCAGCAGGGAGAACAGCAGACTTCAGCAGATCCGCCGCCGTTGATGACGTGAAGCCGGAGGACAGCAGAATAAAAAGGATTCCGGCGGCAGCCACCGGCAGAAAAAGCCGCCACGACTGCACAAGCTCGACCGGCGTCAACACGATTCTGTCGCGGATGCCGAATGATTTGGTGCGCATGGCCGGTGTTTTCTGCATATTGTTTTTCAGGTATTCAGGAATATCGGCCGCTTCAACCGGCCCATACACTACGCTGAAGCTGGTGCGGCGCCTTACCGTATGAGCCTCAACCCCCGGAGCCCCAAGCTGAGGCAGAATAAGCCTTTTATGGTTAACATGATCGGCAAGCCCGGTTTCTTTTACCCGATTGATAATTTCTTCGGTCCCGAAAGTTCCTTTGCCTGCCGCACACCAGACATTTATACCCCGGGTATCGAGAACCAGAATAAAGCAGCTGATTCCGTGAAGTGATTTTCTGAGTATATCGAACGAAAGCCTGTAATTTGCAGAGACAAAAACAGGATCGTTTGCAGTGGGAGAATTCAGCAAGTAAAGCCCCGGCGTTACCCTGTGAGAATATCTTTTTATCCCGAACCTGACGGATAAATTCCTGAGACGGTCCTTAAAGGTCAGATAGTCGGTAGTCGTGTTCATACCAATCCCCTCAACTGTCGGCAGCACCCAACAATGATATTCGACTCTAGCATTATTTACTTAGTATTTCAATAATATTGCATCCTCAGAATAAAATATATAGTATTAAAAGTAAGCGGAGGATAATTATTTGAAAAGAAGTCTATTTGTTCTGATAATATTTATGCTATCGGCTCCATCAGTCTTTGCTGCCGACAGGTTCGACGTTACCGGCTTCTGGATTATCACCGATGAGTTCAGCGCTGCAAAAACCCGGAGGGTAATGGCAGTCTACGAGTACGAAGGACTGATGTATGGACGGCTTATATGCGAATTAGACACATCGGGCCGAATACTCGACGACATCTACCAGCAGACAAACCGGATGTCCAAACTTGTTGGAGAACCGCCCATCATGGGGCTTGATATTGTCTATAATCTGGAAAAAAGAGATGATGGGTACGGCGGCGGTAAAGTAATGAACGCGTCGGACCCCCGGAAAAAGCCGAACGTCTATGACTGTGAAATCTGGAGAGACGGAGAAGTTCTTAAACTGAGGGGAAAACTGCTTTTTATCGGAGGAACGCGGGCCTGGGACCTGTTTGAACCGGGAGAATTTCCGGAGGGTTTCGCGGTTCCTGATTACAGAACCTTTGTCCCGTCAATTCCGGCGGCAGAATAAACGTAGATTCGAAGCTTCATCAAAATCACACCTGAAGCCGGCTCCGTATAATTCTCCTCAGCACGAAGGTCCCGATTCATACTGTCCGGTAGTGACGATAATTGACTGCTGTGCTATTATGCTGTGTATTTTGCAATCCGTTAATACTTTATTAATTAAGGGGATATAATCATATGAGTGTAAAAACAAGCGCAAAAGGCTGCTTTTTATCAAACGGAACTGAAATAATCAGCGCGGAACAGAGCGCAGGGCGAAGTCTTGATGCAGCTGATCTTAAAATGAATACAATGTCGTACGGTATTCTGAAAAAACACAACACTTCAGGTTCGATGGACAAGCTTAAAATAAAATTCGATGCCCTCACTTCACACGATATAACATACGTAGGAATAATACAGACAGCCAGAGCAAGCGGACTCAAAGAATTCCCTATTCCATATGTTTTAACCAACTGTCATAATTCCCTGTCCGCGGTCGGCGGAACAATAAACGAAGACGATCACGCATTCGGACTCTCCGCCGCTGTCAAATACGGAGGTATTTATGTTCCTCCGCACCAGGCCGTCATTCACCAGTACATGAGAGAGATGCAGGCAGGCGGAGGCAAAATGATACTCGGCTCCGACAGTCATACCCGTTACGGCGCGCTGGGCACAATGGCGGTAGGCGAAGGCGGACCGGAACTCGTGAAGCAGCTGCTCGGACGCACCTGGGATATTAACTACCCGGACGTAATTGCAGTTTATCTTACCGGAACCCCCAGAAAGGGAGTCGGCCCACAGGACGTAGCGCTGGCGATTATCGGTGAAGTTTTCAATAACGGGTTCGTAAAGAACAAGGTTATGGAATTCGTCGGTCCCGGTGTAGACAGCCTTTCCGTTGAATACAGAAGCGGAATAGACGTAATGACTACAGAAACAACCTGCCTTAGTTCCATCTGGAAGACGGACGCGAAGGTGAAGGAGTACCTCAAAATACATGGAAGGGAATCTGAATACGCCGAACTCGCCCCCGGAAAAACCGCCTACTATGACGGTTTGATCGAGGTGGACCTGTCGGCTGTAGAACCGATGATCGCACTGCCCTTCCATCCCAGCAATGTCTACACAATAAAGAATTTTATTGCAAACGCTAAAGACATCCTCGGCGAGATTGATTCGCAGGCCAAAATCCAGTTCGATAACCCCGACCTCGATACAGGTCTTCCCGAAAAAGCTGAAAACGGCAGGGTATATGTCGGTCAGGGCGTAATTGCGGGCTGCGCGGGCGGTTCATATGAGAACCTTGCCGAGGCAGCCGACATCCTTAAAGACAAATCGATAGGCAACGACCACTTCGGCCTGAGCGTCTACCCGGCAAGCCAGCCGATCTACCTCGAAGCAATGAAAAGCGGCATAGCGCAGACACTTATGTCGGCCGGTGCGTTAATGCGATCAGCCTTCTGCGGTCCGTGTTTCGGTGCCGGCGACGTCCCGGCTAACCGTGACTTCAGCATCAGGCATACAACAAGGAATTTCCCCAGCCGCGAAGGCTCGAAACCCGGCGAGGGCCAGATTGCATCCGTCGCGCTTATGGACGCCCGTTCAATAGCTGCGACATCAGCGAACAGGGGAGAGCTCATTCCCGCCACCGAAATAAACTACAGTACAAGCAGTTACGCATATACATTTAACAGCGGAATCTATACCAACAGGGTCAAAGATATGGCTTTAAAACCGGACAGCAGCAGCGAGCTTGTACTGGGTCCGAACATCAAAGACTGGCCGGCAATGATACCGCTCACTGAAAACCTGCTTCTGGAATTCGCCTCGGTGATCAACGATCCTGTAACGACAACCGACGAACTGATCCCGTCCGGAGAAACTTCATCATTCAGATCGAACCCCCTCAGACTTGCCGAGTTCACCCTGTCCCGAAGAGACCCGGGCTACGTAGGAAGAGCAAAAGAGAGCTACAAAATAGAAACTGACAGGCGAAGCGGTCAAATCTCCGAAAGCTACAAAGATATGCTGAAGCTGGTAAACGAGAAGATTTCCGCATGCGGCGCTGAAAACACCGGAACGGGAAGCGCAATCTTTGCAAACAAACCTGGTGACGGTTCAGCACGTGAGCAGGCAGCCTCTTGTCAGAAGGTACTTGGCGGATGGGCGAACATTGCCGTTGAGTACGCAACCAAGCGCTACAGAAGCAACCTTATAAACTGGGGTATTCTGCCGTTCACGATCGATAAGGCTGATGCCGAATTTAAAACCGGAGAGAAGGTTTTCGTGCCGGGTATAAGGCAGAAACTTATCGACAAGGCAGAAGAGATTGAAGCATGGGTTATTGACGGAGATTCTGTGCGGAAAATAATGCTGTACCTGAAAGACCTGACTGATGCGGAACTCAAAATAATGCTTTCGGGCTGTCTGATCAACTTCTATTCCGAATAACAATTTAAAGGGGGTATCGGTGCCGGATACCCCCTGTTCAATTCATATTTATTCCGCTGAATAAACCTTGCGGCCCTCAAAGAAGGTCATCAGAACCTTCATTTCGGGGACTTCTTCAATATCTATTTCAAACAGGTTGCGGTCAAGGACAATGATATCAGCCAGTTTTCCTGCCTCAATCGAGCCGAGATCCTTTTCAAGGTATTCAGCCCACGCACCGTTTATCGTTGAGGCCTCAACGGCCTGCGCCGGGGTAAGGCATTCTTCTTCGGGTCCCAGCGGAACAGCCATGCCGGGTTCGGGATTACCAGAATAATCGGTCGTCCTGATAAAGCTGTCGGCCCTCTCACCCTTCTCCTGCCTGAAAACCTTTTCTGTCTGTGTTCTTGTAACTGCACTGTAAATAGCCGAACCAAAATCCGGTTCCGTTACCGAAAAATCAGAATGGATCGAGGTATTGATCCCGGCCTCCATAAGCCCGGCGGCAGGGTATTGCCCCATGTAGGCCCGTTCGGCCCCGAGATACGGATAGTATAATTCCCAGTAATAGTCATCGATAACGGACCAGTACGGGGCTATAATCGCGTTCATCCCCATATCCGCCATTCGCTTTATATCATCTTTCTCTATCATCTGCACATGCGCGAAGGTATGCCTTGAATCCCGCGGACCGTTTACCGTCCTTGCGTACTCAAGCGCATCAAGCGCGTACGCCGCAGCCGCGTCTCCTATCTGGTGGGTATGGATATTGAAACCTGCGGCATCAACCTTCCTGAAGGCCTCGTTCAAAGCATCCTGCCGCCACACCTTGATTCCGTACCAGCCGTCATTCCTGTGAAGATAGGGTTCTTTCAGAAACCCTGTTTCCTCTTCTATCACCTGGTCAGCGAAGAACTTGAAAGATTTTATCTGCCAGTAGGGAGTCCGGAATGAATCAGACAGTTTAATGCCTTTCGCGATGAACTCATCGATACTCATTTCAGGCACGAAATCCTCCGGCTGACCGTCCCCTCCGCCGACAACCTCAGGTGTTACCAGCCACGACCCGCGGTACCGGACTGTCAGACGCCCTTCCCTTGCGAGTTCTTCATAAGCGCCGTAATAATCCGGTTCAAATTTGACTATGGCATCATGGCAGGTTGTCAGCCCCTGCGAGTTGAACCATTTCTGAAGCCACAGCAGACTTTCTTTGTACTGCTCTTTCGTAGGTTCCGGAAACAGCTCCATTACCGGCCATCTGGCTGATTCGCTCAGCAGACCGGAAGGTTCTCCGGTCAGAGGATCCTTCTTTATCAGCCCTCCTGGAGGATCGGGAGTCTCCTTAGTGATTCCAGCCATTTTCAAAGCTTTGGAATTTGCCCAGATCGAATGTCCGTCTACAGAAAATATGGATATCGGTTTGTCTGCAGCTATAACATCAAGGTCCTCTTTCCGGGGACCTGTTTCGTCAAAAACGGATCTCATAAATCCGCTTCCTTCGTAAAATTCCAGATCAGGATGCTGTTCTACAAACTCCCGTATTTTTTCAAGATATTCAGACCGTGTAAAAACACCGCGCAGCTGGATGCCGAACAGGTAATCAACCGCTGATTTGGCAGGGTGCATATGCGTATCTACAAAGGCCGGCATTACAAGCTTGCCGCCGAGGTCAATAACCTCGGTATCAGCCCCTATGTAAGCCGTGATTGAAATAGCGCTTCCTACAGCCATGATCCTGCCGCCGGCAACTGCCACAGCTTCGGCTGTACTTTTATCATTATCCACCGTATACACTACGGCATTGGTAAGAACAAGGTCCGCCGTTTCTGTTATATTTTTATTCATGTCTTTCTCCCTGATTGTATTATTCAGGAGAAGCAGACCTGCGGCAATAACGGTACTGCTGAATTCATGTTTTTGTCATACGAAAGACAGATACATAATTGGTGCGGTTTTTATATAAATATCTCGTTCATTTTATCGAGAATTTTCGATGCCATAAGCGGCTGATCAGCTCCCGAAAGATGAACTCCATCAGTACCCGATGTATCAGTGAAAGCTGCAGCATCCAGAAACCAGCAGCCGGATCGTTTGACGCTTTCCCTCAGACATCCGGAAAGAAGAGCGCTCTGCTTGACTGTGGATTCATCAAAATGTTCCTTGAAATCATCGGCCAGGTAAGCAATTCTTGGAGGAGCAACAACAAGTATTTCGGGAACCTCCGGTGATGGAAAATAATCATGCGACTTTGCTTCTTTAATTAACCTATCTATACCAAGTGAAATTTCAAAAGCTGATACGGAAAATCTTTTTTTAAAATCATTCGTTCCAAGCATGATAATCAGAAGATCAAGCGGACAGTGTGTACTAAGCAGGGTGGGAAGGATTTTCTGTCCATTCTTATCACCCATCCAGCCTTCGACAGGGTCGTCCCAGACTGTTGTTCTGCCGTTCAGCCCCTCTTCAATTATATAAAAATCCGGACCGGCAAGAGCCTGAAGGATTCCTGTCCATCTTTTATCACGTGGAAATCTTTTTTTCAGAACAGGATCATAGCCCCAGGTATTCGAGTCTCCAAGGCATAGTATATTTTTCATATCCGGGAAGTCCCCCATATCTTGACGTAATTAAAAGATCCCTGATTCAACGAACCAGGGATCCAGAGGAAAGAACATCTACCACTGTGACGGGTAGTATTCGTTAACTGTATCCTGTGTAATTATCTTCTTAGGCAGATATCTTACAGGAGGGATATCCTTGCCGTTGAACCAGTCTGCAGCAGTCTGAACGGCTAAAGCTCCGTCACCTTCCGCTGTTTGGTAGCAGAGAATGTAAAGATCGCCTTCACGGCAAAGGTCAAGACCAACCTTACTCGGGCCCGGAGCAATTACGACAACATCTTCACGTCCGGCTTTTTTCAGAGCTTCAGTAATCCCGAGAGCCTGAGCCGAATCATCAGAAGCACAGATGCCTTTTAACTCATCGCCGAACCTGGTAAGCCAGTCTGAAACTACCTGCATTGTCTTGTCTGCTTCAAAACCGGGGGCCTGCATATCCAGAGTGTAAATATTCGGGGAGTACGTTGCTAATTCGGAGATTGGGCCCCAGGTCCTTGCAAAATAAGGAGAACCGCCTGGAGCATGCTGAACATATGCGACACCAATTTTTTCATCTTTTCCGTATAGGCTGTTGAGCTTGTCTGCCCATACCCTGGACATCATTCTCAACTGTCCGAAATCATCCGGCCCGGTCCAGGCAATCGCGTAATCGAGAGCAGTGTCAGAGGGAAGAGTGTTGAACAGAATCAGAGGTATTCCCGCTTTATTAATTTTACGTGCCTGCTGAGGTGATGTTTTAGCGTCAAGGGGAATCAGGAGGATCATATCAGGACGTTCATTAATTGACTGATCTATCATCTGGTTCTGCATAGCAAGGTCCCAGTTAGGCGAAAGAACTTTTAAATCGATATTATATGCATCGGCAATCTTCTGGGCTCCGCGGGTACAAGCCGTTGTCCAGGGATGATCTCCGTGTACAATCATGACAACTCTTTTGCCAATTGCCCCGTTTTTCGGTGATTCAGGGATGTTTGTCTTTTTGGCATTCCATCCTGCGAATTCAATATCCCACCAGTGCAGCGGATCTTCTTCCGGCAGAGCTTCCGGGTCAGCCGGCCGGGCCGGAACTGCTCTCTGCTCTTCCTGCAGCAGAATTAAAGGCTGTCCGTCGGCAGCTTTTAGTACCGAAGTATCAACCGCAAGCGATTTTTCCAGATTAGATCCTGCTGCACCGGAGTTTGCTCCGCTGCTGTCTGCTTCCTGTGAACCTGCAGCAAAAAGCAGTGCCGAACAGAGCATAACAAGAACCGCTGCCAATAAAGTTTTCTTAACCATTTCCATTCCTCCATTATATTACTAATAATAGTATTTATTATGAATTAATTATTAGTAATTGTCAATTAATATTTCCGTTAACAAGTTGATTAATAGACCTTCTGCCTCTATACTGAGGCAATGAAGCAGAAGGTTACATCCTCAGATGTAGCAAAAAAAGCAGGCGTCTCTCAATCAACCGTCTCGCTCGTACTTTCGGGAAAGGATAATATCTCCGAAGAAGTCAGGAAACGGGTACTGCAGGTTGCGAAAGATATGGGTTACTCAGGACGGCGTTCTTCAAATCGAAAAACCTCCGGAAAGCGGAAAGTCGGAATGCTGATAGATTTATCCCCGCCCCTGCCGTTTATCTGGAGTTTTGAAAGACCCATACTCGAAAGTATAGAGAAATATCTTAACGAACATGATATGAGTCTGGTTATCCTTCCGGTAAAACCGGATACTGGTGATGATGAAATATATACGAAGATAGTTTCAAATCAACTCACGGGCATAATTTCAATGCTGTATATAAAAGAAAAGACTTTTCAAAAACTGCGCTCAATACATATCCCTGTAATTGTTTTGATGAACGATGCTCTTCAGACACAGTTTCCCGCAATCCTTGTAGACGATTTTCAGGGAGTTTTTGACGGAATAACCTACCTCGTCAACCGGGGGCACAGAAAACTTGTATATATTGATTATAATAGACCGGATATGCCTTCTACAGTAATTGACAGATTATATGGATTCAAAAAAGCTGTCGAGCACCACAACCTGAATCTTCCGGACAGCAGCCTCATCAGATGTTCAGAACCAACAATTGATGAATTAAAGGAAAAATTAGAAAAAGTTTTCTCGAAAGAAAATCCTCCCACAGCTATATTTGCATTCGACGACTATATCGGCGCCAGTATTGCCTTCGCACTGCAGAGTCTCGGCATCAGCGTTCCCGAAAAGGTATCACTTATTTCAATGGGTGATGTGCTTGACTATAGTATTCCATACATTCCTCAAATCACGACCGTACGAATCAATACATCCATAGCCGGCAGGATGGCGGGAAGGTTATTATTCGACATTATGGAAAAGAATACAGATGAACCGCAGATTCTGAAGGTTACTCCTTCACTCTGCGAGCGGGGCTCTTGCCGAAAAATACCTTAAAATACTATAGTTTGAACCGGAGTATTTTTTGAAAATTATTTACGACTGGTTTCTTTATACTGAATTGATAATCGCAGTACCGATTTTCATTTTACTCATGTTCATCAGGGCCCCGTACGGAAAATTCACCTTAAAAAAATGGGGACCGGCGATTAATCCGAAGGCAGGCTGGTTTATAATGGAGCTCCCGGCAGTCCTGATTCCGCTGTACTTCTTCCTGCATTCGGGAAGGATTACCAATCCATACAGCCTGCTGTTTATCGCAGTATGGGAACTGCATTACTTCCAGAGAACGTTTATTTACCCGTTCAGGCTCAGCAGCGGCTCTCACGGAATGCCGATAGCGATTCTTGTCTTTTCAGGTTTTTTCAATCTGATTAATGGAACAATTAACGGGTACGGCGTATTCACCCTCGGCGGAATCGGGGGTACAACTGCCGATATCATCAGGATTATTTTCGGCTGTCTGATATTTTTCTCGGGATTCATCATCAACCTCCATTCGGACCATATTCTCAGGAACCTCAGGGCGCCCGGTGAAAGCGGGTATAAAATACCGCAGGAGGGTCTGTTCAGGTATGTCTGCAGCCCGAACTACCTGGGTGAAATTATCGAATGGACCGGCTGGGCCGTCATGACATTAACCCCTGCATCGGCAGCCTTTCTGCTGTTTACGGCCGCAAATCTTGTTCCGAGGGCGGTTGCCAACCTCCGGTGGTACAGATCCGAGTTCCCTGATTTTCCGCCTGCGCGCAAGGCAATAATTCCGGGAATACTTTAACAGTGAATTACAGCATAAATCATAAAGAGACAGAGATATTCTTTACGGTTGAACTCAGAAACCGCCGCTCGACATCAATACAGGTCAACAGAGACCGCTCGGTCCGGGTCCTGGCGCCGAAGCTGTCTACCAAGCGGGCGATTTTGCAGGTAGTCTCCGAAAAAGCCGACTGGATTTTAAAAAAGCAGGGTGAGTTTTCGCAGCAGCCGCCGGCTCAGGCTGAGCGCCGATATCTCAGCGGAGAAAAATTCGGGTACCTCGGAAGAGAGCTTGAACTGAAACTTATAACAGGATCCGCCGGAGTTGAAATCGAAGGCGAAAAGATTGTGATGACAGCCCCGGAATACTTCAGTACCGAACAGCGAAAAAAGCTGTTTCAGAACTGGTACAGAAAGCAGTCCGAAGAAATTTTTGCGGAACGGCTGGATGACTGCATGAAATTTGTAAAGACCGCGGGAATCAGAAAAAAACCGGAATTCAGCAGCCGGATCATGAGAAGAAGCTGGGGAAGCTGCACTGCAAAGCGGCAGATTCACCTGAATATTGAACTGATTTCAGCTGCGGTTCAGTGTATAGATTTCGTTATTCTTCATGAACTATGCCACCTGAAGGAACCTAATCACAGTCCCCGGTTCTACAATCTGCTGGAAAAAGTCTGTCCCGGCTGGAAAACTGCGAAAAACGAACTCAAAAAAACCGGAAGCATGGGCATCTATTGACAACGAAAGCTGATGTTCATGTCATCTGCTTTCGGGAAGATCGAGTGTTTCATCGCTGATAATCTCCGGACAGGCAGCGGAGCTGTAGCGGCAGTCGGAAGGCGTATCGATATCCGTTATCATATCAATACTCTCCCATTTACCGCCCCTGAACCTTAAAAACATCGTAAGTCCCAGCATTACTATAAAGCCTATAAAACAGAGCCATGCAATTACCGGGTCGACTTTCAGAAAACGGATAAGGAAGAACGCTATCCCTGAAAACCCCCAGTGAAGCATGACCGAAGCGGCCATAACCCACCTGGTGTCGCCTGCCCCGCGCAGGGCGCCGACAAAAACGATCTGGGCGGAATCTGCAAGAATATAAATAGAGGCGAGCCTTAAAAGAAGCCGCGCAAGCATTGCAGTTTCGGCACTCCCGGCTTCTTCCGGCAGGAAAACCCCTACAAGCACAGGGGCGAGCGTCACGAAAAGAATAAGCATGGAAGCAGAATACATCCAGGCAGATTTAAGCCCGGTAACCGCTACCTTACGGGCTTCGGTTTTATCGCCGGCGCCCACGGTTTGCCCGACAAGCGAGGTCACAGCATGACCCATCCCAAGCATCGGAAGAAAGGCAACAACATCCCAGTTAAATGCGACAGTAACAGCTGCAGCAACCCCTGTGCCGTATGTATGCATGGACTGAACGAAAAGATTGAACGCAGCCACATTCAGAAACATCTCTACGCCCGCGGGAATCCCGAACTTCACAAGTGTGCGGAGGATCTCCGGATCAATTTTAACAGCCCGGTGGGTTTCAAAATCCCGTCTATTCCTCCCTCGCAGGTAAAATACAAGCAGGATTACAAGAATCACAAAATTGCCGCAAATAGTACCAATCGCAGCACCGCGCAGTCCCATAGCAGGAAAACCGGCCTTTCCGTAGATCAGCACATAATTCACCGGCAGATTAACCAGCATGCCCGCTGCGTTTGCGATCATAACTACCGCCGTACGCCCGATTCCGATGAAAAAACCTGCAAGAGCGAATCTCAGCAGCAGAAATCCTATTCCGAATATCAATGTATGGAAACATTCATATGCCAGTCCGACCTGTATCTCAGACTGGCCGATGACGGCAAAAAGCAGCTTTGCAGCAGGAGACAACAGAAGAATCAGCGGATAACTCAGCAGTGAAAGAACCACAGCCTGAAAGACGGCATCGGAACATTTCCGGCTCCTGCCTGCTCCGTAGTACTGTGCAACTACAGCCGTGACATATCCAATTGTTCCGATAAAAAACGAACTCAGCATGAACTGCGTAAGCCCGCCGCTCATCGA
>QKCC01000106.1 GCA_003245835.1 Spirochaetales bacterium
TTGCGTTCAACAAGGGCATGCATGTGCTGGTTATAATGACTGATATGACGAACTACTGCGAATCGCTGCGTGAAATTTCAACGCTGCGCGGAGAAATCCCTTCAAGGAAGGGATACCCCGGCTACCTCTATTCCGACCTTGCCGAGCTCTATGAGCGCTCAGGAATGCTTAAGGGGCTTCCGGGCTCGATTACGCAGCTGCCGATTCTGACCATGCCGAATGACGATATAAGCCATCCCGTACCTGACCTTTCCGGGTACATAACCGAAGGGCAGATTGTTTTTGAGCGGGAAATGCACGGCAGGGGAATTTATCCGCCTGTAGCCGGGCTACCGTCGCTGTCGAGACTGATGAAGGACGGCATCGGCGAGGGAATGACCAGGGCGGACCATCCGCACCTTTCCAACCAGCTTTTTGCCGCCTACAGCTATGTAAAGGATGTCAGGAACCTTGCGTCCGTAATCGGCGAAGAAGAATTGACTCCGCTTGATCATCAGTACATGGAATTCGGTGATTTTTTCGAAAGATCGTTTGTAAACCAGGGTACTCACGAAGACCGCACCATTGAGCAGACGCTTGACATCGGCTGGGAGGCGCTGACAAAGCTTCCGGTTGAAGAACTTCACAGGGTAACCGAGGAAGAAATAGATGAGTACTATGACAGGTAGCGGGGCTCAGGGCATTATATGAAGCGTAACGTAGCGCCGACAAGATCGAACCTTATAAAGCTGAAGGATGAGCTCAAATTCGCGGAACTCGGATACGAACTGCTTGATCAGAAGCGGAATATCCTTGTCATTGAACTTCTGAACCTTGTTGACCAGGCTGTCGAGTATGAAACAAAGGTGAATACTTCGCTTGAAAGCGCCTATGAAGCCCTGCGGAATTCAGTCATGAAGATGGGAAAACTGAAAGTCGGAAACCTTACCGGTGCAATAGGGGTTGAAAATGAGATAAAGCTTAAGGAGCGCAGGGTCATGGGTGTTAAACTCCCTGTTGTCGATACGGATTTTTCTGACAACGGTCCGTACTTCAGCCCTCTCGACACAAGCTTTCTCGTCGAGGAAGCCCTCGACAGCTTCAAGGAATCGCTTAAACTGATGGGAAGACTCGCTGAACTCAAGGTTTCCATCATGAGGCTCGCGCTCGAAGTAAAAAAAACAATCCGAAAGGTAAATGCTCTGGAAAAAATCGCTATTCCTGATTTGAAGGAAACATTGGAATTTACAATCAGCAGACTCGAAGAAGCGGAACGCGAGAATTTCATACTTATGAAACTGGTAAAAATCAGGCTTGAAAAAAAGAAGAACTGAACAGGGAGGTAATGTGAACGGACCAATTAATAAAATTCTGGTTTATATCGACGGTACTGAATCTTCTATTTCGGCGGCGATGTATGCCGTCGCGCTATCGAAAACGACAGGGGCTTCTCTTACCGCATTGTACGTAATAAACACAAAAGCACTGAACGATCTGGTCAAAGCCAGGATCTTCCTTGCTGAAGAAGAAGCCGAATATCATCGGGACCTTGAACAGGATGCAGAAAGATATCTGAATCATGTGCGCAAACTTGCCGAACAAAAGAATATAGTGATATCAACAAAAAGCCTGTCGGGAACAATTCACCGTGAAATCAAGGCTGAGGTACAGGAAAATAAATATGATCTGCTTGTGCTTGGCGGTCTTTCAAACATCAGAAGCAGAAGAGATGAATTTTTCAATGAGACCGATCGGGCTATGCGCAGCGTCAGCTGCCCGGTACTTGTCATCAGGGATGAAGAAAGTGCCTGGGATATTTTCGAATCGATATAGGGAGGGATTATGGGATTTCTTGACTTACTGGAAAAAAACCTTGTTAAAATACCGCTTGAATCAACAAAAAAGAATGATGTTTTTGAAGAGCTTGTGACTCTGCTTGATTCGTCCGGCGCGATAAAAGACCGTGAAACAGCGCTCCAGGACCTGCTCAAACGCGAGATTCTCGGGAGCACAGGGCTTGAACGCGGGATTGCAGTGCCCCACGCAAAAACTTCATCAGTTGACAGAATGGTAATGGCGGTAGGGATAGCTCCGCGCGGTATCGACTTTGATGCGCTTGACGGCAACCCGTCGTCGCTGTTTTTTATGATCCTCGCACCTCCGGACCAGGCCGGACCTCATATCGAAGTTCTGGCGGACATTGCAAAGGTTACAAAGTCCGAGGCGATATGCAGACTGCTTAGAGCGGCAACCAGCGCGGACGAGGTAATTGAACTGTTCGAAGAAGATTAGCCTCGGGGGCGATTAGTCCTCGTCCGTAAACCTGACTTCCGGGTTAACCGGCGGCTTCGACGGCTTGCCCGGTTCAGGCTTATCCATTTTAACACGGACATCCATGGGCGGATTTTCTTTGGGTATGACCAGGTGTACATGCGGAAATGGTATTGATATATTATTTTCCCTGAACCTCTTCCATATCTCACGGTTAATCTGTTCATGCGCATCGTATTTATCTTTCAAATCATCTATCCAGGTATGCAGATGCAGCTCAAGGCCTGAATCTCCGAAGTTTTTGAACCTCGCCACAGGCGCCGGGTATTTAAGCGAATACATGTTTTCGGCTGCTATTTTTTCAAGAAGCGCACAGGCTTCCGACGGGTCATTGTCGTAAGAAATCGAGACTGTGTTAACGATTACTATCTTTTTGTCGTCATATGAATAATTGTGCACAATATTCTGTGTGAAATTTGAATTAGGGACTATTATGCTTTCATTCGTCAGTGTTGTGATGCTTGTAGAATTAAGCCGGATATGGGTTACAGTTCCTTCTAATCCGTTTATAAGAACCCTGTCTCCCTCTTTAACCGGCCTGCTGAAAATTATAATCAATCCGGCAATCATGTTGGCAACAACTGACTGCAGACCGAAACCGAGTCCTATTCCCATCACCCCGAATATCAGGGTGAGCGCAGACAGATCTATTCCGATAATCGACAACCCGATCAGAACGACAATGATCATTATTCCATACTGAATAATAGACGTGAAACTGAATTTCCGCGAGTCGTCAAATCCCAAACGCTCGAGGACAGCAGTATTCACCATCTTTTTCACTGTTCGACCGATCCACGAACCGATGTAAAAAACTGGAATCGTCAGAATTATCGTAATAATTGTAATCCTTGTACCGCCGGACTCAACAAGGGGCTGATTAAGAACATCAAATATCATCTGCAGATACTTCATTGTCTCTGCGCCAAGCAGGCTGCTTATAAAAATAAAAAACAGAATATAGTAAATGATGTTGAATCCGCGCCTGATCCAGGTGACAGCATTTTTTTTGTTTTCGTCGCGGGCCTTTGATCTCATTATCAGGATTGTCAGGCCCTTTTTTATAATTTTAAACACGAAGAAAATTACGACAAGAGGAAGCACAAACTGCAGCAGCAGCCTGAGCAGCGTAAACGGAAGAGTAATTTCACCAATCGAAAATTTTGTTAAAAAAATTCTTTTCAATATTTCAGTTATAGTCATATCCATATTCATATAGCAATCAAAATATATAGTTTAATTTATATCGATATTTTTTTATTATTATTTTGACAATTCTCCCTAATCATTTTATCATAAAAACACAATTTACAACAGTTCTACTTGATTTTTCAGACATCGGTCTTTCTTGATGGCTTGCCGACAGTTTTGGCTACAGACAAAAAGAAGGAGATGCACATGGCAGATACTGCTCAAATTCCTATCGACGCAAAAACAGAAGATGAAATCATTCAACAGACTGACATCGTGGTTGGTGAATTTACCGGAAGACGGGGCGCACTGATTCCCGTTCTTCAGACCCTGCAGGATATCTTCGGATACCTGCCCGAAACAGCGCTCAAAAGAACCGGGGAACTCATGAAAATCCCTTACAGTGAAGTTGCAGGGGTTGTGAGTTTCTATAAGTACTTTTCGACAGTACCAAGGGGTAAATACCTGATCCGGGTATGCCTTGGAACCTCCTGTTATGTCAGGGGAGGCAAGGAAGTGCTTGAAAGCCTGAAATCCGGTCTCGGTATAGATATCGATGAAACAACCGAAGACAGGCTGTTCTCGCTCAAAGTCGGACGATGCTTCGGAGCATGCGGACTTGCTCCCGTAATCATGATTAACGACGACATCTACCGGCGTGTAAAGCCTTCGAAGGTCGGCGAAATACTTCAAGCCTACAGGATCAGGGAGGCGGAAAATGATTAAGAGCCTCAAAGACCTTCAGAAAATCAAATCAGACAATAAGGAAAAGCTGGACTTCCGCCTGCTGTCTACGCAGTCTTCCGAAAAAATAGAAGAAGAGATCATTTCCAAAACAGGGCGGTACGATATAGCACTCTGCATGGGAACAAGCTGCCAGTCGTCGAAATCGGCCGAGGTTTCAGCCGCTCTCGAGACTGAAATCAGAAAATACAAAATGGAAGGCAAGGTCACCATCGTCAGGACAGGCTGCAACGGCTTCTGTGCGGTCGGTCCGATTATGGTAATGTACCCGGCAGGGATTCTTTACCATGGAATGGGCGCAGAGGATGTTCCCGAAATTTTTGAGCAGCATATAATCAATCATAAACTTGTCGAACGCTGTATGTACCATCACCCGGTTTCAAACGCGGTAATTCCGCGGTATATGGATCTGCCTTTTTTTGCGAAACAGGAACTTAGAGTACTGCGCAACAAGGGTATCATCGATGCCGACAGTATTGACGAGTACATCGGCCGCGACGGCTATTTCGGGTTCGCAAAAGCGCTTACACAGATGTCTTCCGAAGATGTAATAAAAGAGGTTAAAGATTCCGGCCTCAGGGGGCGCGGAGGCGGGGGCTTCCTTACCGGCTTAAAATGGACTTTCTGCAGAAACTCCGAAAGCGACAAGAAATATATTCTCTGTAACGCCGATGAGGGTGATCCGGGCGCATTTATGGACCGTTCCATAATCGAATCCGACCCGCACTCGGTTATCGAGGGCATGCTGATCGGCGCCTACGCGATTGGGGCCGATGAAGGCTATATTTACTGCAGGGCCGAATACCCGCTTGCGCTTAAACGGCTCGAGACCGCGATTGCCAAATGCGAAGAATACGGCCTGCTCGGAGACAGCATACTCGGCACCGGCTTCAGCTTCCGGCTTCATATCTCGCGCGGTTCCGGAGCATTTGTCTGCGGTGAAGAAACCGCGCTTATGAATTCCATCGAAGGCAAACGCGGAGAACCTCGCCCGAGACCGCCTTTTCCGGCTGTCAAGGGACTCTGGGGCAAGCCTTCTGTCCTCAACAATGTCGAAACATTCGCGAACGTTCCGCTTATTCTCTTCAACGGTTACGAATGGTTTCGTACTACAGGGACCGAAAATTCTCCCGGAACAAAGATATTCGCTCTTACCGGCAATGTCAGAAACGTCGGTCTGGTAGAGGTACCAATCGGGACAAGCCTCGGCGATCTGATTTATGAAATCGGCGGGGGAATGCAGGAGGGCAAGGTCTATAAATCGGCCCAGATCGGCGGGCCTTCCGGAGGCTGTATACCGAAGAGCCATTTGAGCGTCTCGCTCGATTTTGAATCGCTGCAGGAACTCGGGGCCATTATGGGTTCCGGCGGACTTGTTGTCATGAGTGAAGACACCTGTATGGTCGACGTCGCCAAATTCTTTCTTGAGTTCGTGCTTGAGGAATCATGCGGAAAATGCGTGCCGTGCCGCGTCGGAATAAAGCGAATGCACGAGATTCTCGAAAGAATCACCGAGGGAAGGGGCGAACTGTCCGACATTGACAGCCTTGTCACCCTCGGCACAATGATCAAACAGACGTCGCTCTGCGGGCTCGGCCAGACAGCGCCGAACCCCGTGCTTTCGACAATTCAGCACTTCAGGCATGAATATACTGATCATATCATTCACAAGCATTGCGAGGCAGGCGTCTGCCCGGGACTCGTAAGGGCCCCATGCCAGAGCGCATGCCCTGCGAGCGTCGATATTCCGGGCTTTATTTCGCTAATCAAGGAAAAACGCTATGCAGAGGCTCTGCAGCTGCACCGTGAAAAGAACCCGTTTGCAGCTGTATGCGCCAGGGTTTGTTTTCATACTTGTGAGGATAAATGCCGCCGCTCGATGCTCGACGATTCGGTTTCTATCAGGGCGCTGAAGCGGTACCTTGTTGAACAGGAAATCATAGTTCAGCTGCCTGAAGTACTCGAAAACAATAAAAATGCTGTAAAGAAGATTGCTGTTATCGGAGCAGGCCCTGCGGGACTGTCCTGCGCGTACTTTCTGGCGAGACTTGGTTACCAGCCCAAGGTTTTCGAAGCTGAAAGCAGACCGGGCGGAATGCTGACACAGGCAATTCCGGCGTACAGGCTGCCGCGCGAGGAACTTGCCCGTGAAATAAGAATGATAGAACGCATCGGCGTCGAAATAAACTGCGATCAAAAACTAGGCCGCGACATTACCCTTGCAGGCCTCAGGGCAGAGGGCTACGAGGCAGTATTCCTGTCTCCGGGCGCACCTGTGGGCTCAGGGCTCGGGATTCCCGGTGAAGACGCAAAGGGTGTTGATGACGCGCTGACCTTTCTCAAGCAGTACAATATAAGGGGTAACGTAAAAATCAACCGCAACGTCCTCGTAATCGGCGGCGGTAATGCAGCAATCGATGCCGCGCGGACCGCTGTAAGGCTCGGGGCCGAATCGGTAACAATAGTTTACCGACGGAAGCGAAGCCAGATGCCCGCCTACCAGGAAGAGGTTGAAGAAGCTATTGTCGAAGGAGTTAAACTCGTGGATCTTACCCAGCCGGTCGAGGTCGTAAAGACTGACGACGGCAGGGTTGAAGGCCTTAAATGTCTTCATATGACACTCGGAGACTTTGACCGTCAGGGAAGAAGGCGGGCTGTGAAGGAAAGCGAAGATTATTTCATTATCAAAGGCGATCAGATTATTACCGCGATCGGGCAGGGCAACGATGCTCAAATTGTCAGTGATATCGAGGGGCTCGAGCTGAACGAGAACGGCTACATTAAAATTGACGATAGCACCGGACGGACCTCTGTCGGCTGGCTATACGCAGGCGGCGATACAGCTTCCGGACCTTCTTCTGTTGTCAAAGCTATTCATGCTGGAGAAGTCGCCGCGGTGGGCATAGATTTTGCCCTTTCCGGAGAAGACCATGCTTTCTGGCGTGAAGAAAAGAAAAACAATACTAATTTTGATCCCGACAGCGACCCGGTACCTTATCCGAGAGAGAAGGTACCCCTTGTTCCAGCAGAAAAGCGGCGTTCCAATTTTGACGAAGTAGAGCTTCCGTGGACTGAGGCTGTGGCGCTGAGACAGAGTTCCAGGTGTCTGCGCTGCGATTACGGCAAGCCTGTCATCCCCAGGGAGGTAATAAATGACTGATATAAAGATAAACGGAATTGAAATGTCTGTCGAAGACGGTACAACAATACTCGAGGCGGCGGCAAAAATCGGGGTCGAGATCCCTACGCTGTGCCACATCAAGGGGCAGCAGCCGTTAGGTGCCTGCAGGGTTTGTGTCGTTGAAGTAGCGGGCGCTAAAACACTGATGCCGTCCTGTGCGACACCGGTTACCCGCGGTATGGTGATCAATACGAATTCGCAGAAGGTAAGAGCGGCAAGGAGAATGGTTGTCGAGCTGCTGCTGAGCGAGCATGAAGGCAACTGCCAGTACTGCGAAAGGAGCATCGACTGCGAGCTCGAAGACATTTCGACAAAATTGGGGATTTCCAAACCGCGCTACGAAGGCGTAAAACCCGACGGAAGGTTCGACTATACAACAAAGGCGCTCGTCCGCGATACCGCAAAATGCATTAAATGCCGCAGGTGTGTTACGGTCTGTAACGAAATACAGACCGTAGGCGCACTTTTCCCGCAAAACAGGGGATACGAGACTGTCATCGGTCCTGCCTTCACGTCAGACCTGGCCGACGTAAAATGCGTTCAGTGCGGACAGTGCGCGGCAGTCTGCCCGGTCGGCGCAATTATTGAACGCTCGCATATTGACGAGATCTGGGCTGCGATAGACGACCCCGAAAAATTTGTGGTTGTTCAGACCGCTCCGGCAATCAGGGCAGCTCTTGGCGAATGTTTTGGAAACGAACCCGGCACCCTTGTTACCGGTAAAATGGTTACGGCACTCAGGACACTCGGATTCGACGCTGTGATGGACACAAACTTCACAGCTGATTTGACAATCATCGAGGAAGGAACCGAGCTTCTGACAAGGCTTAAAAAGAAAATTGTCGACGGTGAAAACGTTGCGCTGCCGATGTTTACGAGCTGTTCGCCCGGATGGATCAACTACGCTGAATACTTTCAGCCGGAATACCTGGATAATCTTTCCACCTGCAAATCACCGCAGCAGATGTTCGGCGCGGTAGCCAAAACATATTATGCCGACAAGGCCGGTGTCGACCCGAAGAACATGGTAGTCGTATCCGTTATGCCGTGTACCGCCAAAAAATACGAAGCGGCGCGTGAAGAAATGGCCGACAGCGGTTATACCGACGTCGATTATGTTCTTACAACACGCGAACTCGGCAGGATGATACAGTCTACCGGCATCGACTTCAATAACCTTCCCGACGGAGAAATGGACAATCCGCTCGGTCTGTCGTCCGGCGCTGCCGATATCTTTGCAAATACAGGCGGGGTAATGGAAGCCGCTGTCAGAACAGTGTATGAAATTGTAACCGGCAGGGAGGTTCCTTTTGAAAACCTTCATCTGACGCCTGTTGCAGGGCTTCAGGGCCTGAAAGAAGCCGCGTTGAAAATCGAAGGCACCGTTCCCGACTGGCGGTTCCTTGAGGGAGCAGAACTCAAGGTAGCGGTCGCGCACGGGCTGAGCAACGCATCGGAAGTATTCTCCCGCCTTGCGCAGGATCCGGGCCGGTACCACTTTGTCGAGGTAATGACCTGCCCTGGAGGCTGCATAGGAGGCGGCGGACAGCCGAGGTTCACTGACGACAGCGTAAGACTCAGAAGGATAGATGCAATCTATAAGGAAGATGAGGGGAAACCCATCAGGAAATCTCACCTGAACCCGATGGTAACAAGGATATACGAAGAATTCCTGAAAGAACCCCTGGGAGAAAAATCGCATCACCTGCTGCATACGCATTATGCAAAAAAATAGTATGCATGCTCGGAATCTATAGTATAATTGCGGTTACCTAATTAATAATTTATACAGGAGGGCAAAATGAACCTAGGTGATTTGATCAAGAAAAAAGGAGTAGATGTTGTTACTGTAAAAGCCAAGAACACAGTCGAAACCGCTCTTGTTACAATGAATGAACACCATATTGGAGCTTTAATGGTTTTAGATGACAGCGGAGCCGTCGCAGGTATCATCAGTGAAAGGGACTTTCTAATGGTATGTCATAAATGCGGCGACGTGAAGTATGTGCATGAAGTCATGACCCCTAAGGAAAAACTGATATCACTAACTTCAAAAGCATCTATACAGGAAGCCATGAAAATCTTCACAGAGAAAAAAATCCGTCATCTTCCGATCATTGAAAATGACAAACTTGTTGGAATAATCTCTATCGGAGACACTGTCAAAGCCATGCTCGATGCACTTGAGCAGGAAAACAAGTACCTGAATGAGTATATTATGGGGCAGGATATCTGAGCATTCACTGAAATTTTCTGTTTTTATTTTTCAAATAATTGCGGGCATCTGTTAACCGGATGCCCTTTTTTTTCAGTCCACCTGCATGAGAAAATCGTACTCGGCTTCTTCAGTCTCCCTGACAAAATTCATCAGCTCAGCATCGCTCAAAGAGGCAAAGGTACTGAAGGTTGTATATCTGTCGCTGTCTATATCACGGCTGTGCCTTGGATATGTCGTCTGGTAAAATGCAAGCCGTTTTTCGCCGTGAACACCCATAGCAACCAGTTTTTGTGCCGCCTCTCTTACCAGTTTCAGTTTGGCAACGAGATCTTCTTCCGAATCTATGCTCCATACTCCGAGTGATACCGATTTTGAATCGTTATTCAAATCACCGGTAAATTCACCCCTTATAAGCGAATCTTTCGGTTTGTCAAGATACTGGGCAAAATCAAGGTGTTCGGCCAGCTTTCGGTCTGAAGCCCTGAAATTGCCGTTTTGCGGATCAATCGTGAAGATAATAACATTTTCGTAGGCCTGCCCGTAACTTTTCAGCAAAGCCCCTTTGTAAGTCTCGATTTCACCGACGGATTCATACAACCGGTCCTTTTTTGCTTTTATATCGGAGGCAACCTCGAACAGCCACTCTTTCAGAATATCCTTTTCACTGTTCAGTGATAATATAAAATCGCGGAACCTTTTCTTTTTCATTGAACCTTCAAGGAAGCCTAAAACAGTACGGTAGATAGTTCGAATATTGTTATCGTTGCTGAACATCAAAATCAGATCGAACATAAAAATTTCCATTTTTCTAAGCTGCCAGATATAGGTAATTATTTCATTCCGCTCAAGCTCCCGCAGTCTGCCGAAGTCTTCCCAGAGCGTTGTGAACTCATTGAAGCGCCGATGCATCCTCAGAAATCTATGGTCTATCTTTGTATGGGACTGATGGAAAACAATCTTCCAGCTTGTTCCGGCCGGACTGCTCTGAACAGAAATATTGTCTGTACCGAATGCGGAGTATATCTGCATGGTGCCGAGACCTTCTCCTGACATCCTCTGCTTGGTTGTTCTTCCGACAAAAGCAGGGTAGCCGTTCTCGTCCTTCTCGAGAAGATCTTCGGAAATACCGATACCGTTGTCACGAATTGACAGTATAAGTTCATCGCCGCGTTCAGCCAGTGAGATCTTGATAAATCCCTTTATGCCTTTTTCTTCGATTGCGTCCAGTGAATTGGAAATTATGTTTATCAGGGCACGCCCGATATTTTCATGATAACCGAGCACTACCGAATTTTTGGTGTTGATCTTTATCTGCAGACAGCATTTTATCGGGGATGCCTGCACGTAGGGAACAATCCGTTCGAGCACGAGCGAACGGATGCTGACTTCATGCACAATCTTTCTTGAGTCACGGAAGGAATTCAGCATGTTAATGAGAGTAGTTGTTTCGCGGTTAATGTCCTCGACAATCTTGTCGCAGTTCTCGGCTGACAGCGAGTCCACCATATGCGACAGCAGTCGTACAAGCTTTCTTGCGTCATGCCTTGTTTTACCAATCTCGGCCGGCTCAGCGACTGCCTGCCGGTCCTGGGCCATCTTGTTTAACAGATCCTCTTTATCACCGTGTATCAGGTAATAGACAAGGTTGCGGTAGACGATTGATTCGCCGATTTTAAACCCCAAAGCCCGAAAGAACTCAAGGGTATCAGCCTGCTTTTCCCAGAGGTAGAGGTAAATCTCGGAATCTGCAGGAACATTCTCTGCGAGGTTTTTAATAAAAGCCTGCCCGATTCCGCGTCCTCGACCGAACGGACTTACTACAATTTTATAGATGTGAAAATGCTTCTGCTCGATGTCCGAGTACACGAGAATGTAACCGAGTATTTCACGCTCATCAATCCATACATAGCTGTGGGTATAATCGCGGGCTATTCCTGAATCTCTTACATAAGGCGAGGGGATAATAAATGTATCAAGGTTAAGCAGCGGGTTCTTTTTTATTCTTGATTCTATTGTGGGTGTTAACTTAAATATATTATTTGACATAACCGTATTCTACAGTACGGTTGACCTGATGTGAAGCACCTAATATTATAATTCAATGAACAGAAAATCGACGGTTATTTTTTCAGTCACGCTCGTGCTTGCGTCGCTGCTTCTCTTTGGCGTCCACTTCATTATTTTCAGGGACCTTCATCATATTTTTATTTATACGCTGCACGATTTAGCTTTTCTTCCGCTTGAAGTCCTTTTTGTGAGCCTTTTTCTTCACAGGATTATCGAATCGATGCAGAAAAAACAGATGCTTAACAAGATGAATATGGCAGTTGGTATGTTCTTCAGCGAATGCGGAACCGGACTGCTTCAGAAAATTGTTGAGCTTGACGACGACCGGAAAGAAATTTCCGGAAAACTTCTCATTAAAAACAGCTGGAAGCGCAGTGATTACCGCGAAGCACTCATCGAAGTCGAAAAACTTGAAGGCGACCTGAACCTGACCGCTCAATCAATTATGGCCCTGAGGGAACTTCTTATTTCAAAACGTGAATTTCAGCTGAGACTTCTTGAAAATCCCAATCTTCTTGAACATGAAGATTTTACCGATCTTCTATGGGCTGTGTTTCATCTTACCGAAGAGCTGTCTGCCCGCAGTGAATTGAAAAACCTTCCTGATAATGATTTGAAACATATCGAGATAGATATAATGCGCGCATACAAGCTGCTTGTCCGGGAATGGCTTGAGTATATGCAGCACCTGCAGAAAGATTATCCGTACCTTTTTTCAATGGCAGTAAGAACGAACCCGCTGGATAGAAACGCAGATCCGGTTTTTCATTAAAAAACCGGAATTCTGACGTGTCCACCCGGTAACCGTAAAATGAAGGGTTTCACCAGCCGGCGGCACCGTCAGGAAAAACAGGCGAAAACATTCTTCCATACCTTTTTTTCTCCATCCACGGTTCAACGGTATCTCTCCATTTCAGGTAGTGTGACGTCTCTTTATGGTTTTTAACCGCGTCTTCATCACTGTACACCTCGTAAAGGAAAAAAAGTCCCGGATCATCCGCCGACCTGCTCAGATCAAAACGTAAATTTCCCTTTTCAGCCCTTGTGCCGGAACGATTTGCACCGGTTGCTTCAATAAAGTCTGACTCGAATCCCTTTTTTACGAACACCTCAACACAATAAACTATCATTTAATCCTCCGAATTATTTATTTTATCATGTATTAAATGTATACTCCAAATATGGATATTAGAATAATACTGTCAACATTTTTTGTCATCTTTCTTGCCGAGCTCGGTGATAAAACCCAGTTTGCAGCAATGGCGGCATCATCAGGAAGCAATCAGCCTGTTTCAGTCCTTATCGGAGCAATCCTCGCTCTCTCGCTGTCGTCGGTTATAGCGGTCGCAGCAGGCTCGCTTATAGGAAAGTACATCCCGGTCAAATATATAAAAATAGCTGCGGGTGCCCTTTTTCTTATTTTCGGACTTCTGTACCTTCGCGAAGCATTTGTTCCCGAAAAGAAGGAAGCCGAAAAAGTTTCCGTATCGATTAATTTTATCGGTGAATCGGTGCTTAAGGCTGCCTCGGTATTTGAGGAACGCGAAATACAGATGCTGAAGGATGCTGCTGAAATGCTGTCTGAAACAAGGTTCATAAAGACAATCGAAGAGATTATATCGGAAGAGGAAGCTCACCTGGAGTCAATCTCTGCAATGCATCAGCACGACTTCAGATTCGATCATACCTTTTCTGATGAGAATGTAGATTATACAGCTCTCGAAGAGAAGTTCGAATGCAGTGAAGACACAGACTGCCTGATTCGCGATATATATGACCGCGAGAAAGCGATGTCTGATTTTTACCGTATTACAGCAGAAAAGACAAGAATTGAATCTGTACGCAATGCGCTCCTTGTCCTTCACGAAGACGAGAAAAAGCATGCTGTAAAGATTAAGGAACTGTTGACCTGATGTATACGGGGTCTGGAGGCGGGGGGAATCGCCGTACAGTCGTCCTCATCCGGAGGACTCCCTCCCGGCCGCCTCGTTCGCTGGCGCTCGGCTTCGTGTCTCGCTTCCGCTGACGCGCGCTCACTCTGTTTGGTTCCCCGAATATTGGGCCGGGACTCTGGAGGTGGGGGGAATCGAACCCCCGTCCTAATGGGCCCGCTGTAAACGTCTACAGGCTTAGTCTCTTCTTAAAGTTTCGGATACGGAACGGCGAAGAAACATGCCAACCGTATCTATATTCTGAAAAGTTGTCCCTCTTAATGCTCAGACACATCAAAAAGCAAGCCCCGGTTTCTTTCAGGAGCAACCGGCCTTCGGAGCAGCATCCCGGTGTCCCGCGCTGCAAAAATTAAGCAGCTATAGCGTAATCAGCTACGAAATTATCTTCGGCAATTACATTTAGGTCCAGTTTAAAGAGTTAGAGCTCTGCCTGCTGCCTACAACGATACATCCACCAGTCGAAACCAGTGCACCCCCGGTGCAGTATTTGAGCTAAATATACATCGAAAAATTTTTAAAGGCAAGTGATACAAGAACGGAAATTTTAGTTATAATTCGGGCAATGAACGAACTTATCAAGCGAATAATACCCGTTTTTCTTATCATTTTTACAGGTTATATGATTAAGCAAAAGAATATAATCAGCGATGACGGCGTAAAAACCCTGAAAAAACTCATAGTAACTCTATTTCTTCCTTCAACGCTCTTCTTCGCCTTTCTGAATGCAGATCTGAATTCTAAATACATTTTTCTGTTTGCCGGAATCTTTGTTTTCTGTTTTATTCTGTACCTTACCGGGCTGATTCTAAAAAAGACTTCTGTTCTTGATTCTGTCTACGGTGCAGAGTTCTTTACCGGTTTTGAATTCGGAATGGTAGGAATTGCATTATTCAGCGGAATCTTCGGAACGGCCGCACTTCCGGTAATTTCACTGATTGGACTCGGGCATGAAATCTTTATATGGTTTGTTTACCTGCCGCTGATGCAGTCACATTCAGATAAATACAAAACCGGCTTCAGAGACATTATATTATCTTTCCTGAAATCACCGATTATTATCGCTATCATATCAGCGGTTCTCCTTAATAAAGCAGGAATAGGCGGTGTACTCAGGCATAATTTCATATCCGGAGGCGTTATAACAGCGCTCGAATGGTTTTCATCGGTAACTGTTTCTGTTGTTCTGATAGTACTCGGATGCAGTCTGAAATTTGAGCACCTTGTATTGGGCCGGAGCCTTCGGTTCATTTTGGTCCGTTTTCCTATCGTTATTGCCGCATCCTTCGGCGCCTACCAGGTATTTACGAGACTGATCCCGGACCTTCCGTCAGTGTTTTCATATGCCTGGATTACGTTTTTTCTGCTTCCGCCGCCGTACATTATTCCGATCTATGTTCCGGACGATCATCATGAAGAAAATGTATTCCTTTCCAATACAATAATGCTTTATACACTGCTGAGCCTGACTGCGTTCGTGATTATGCTGTTTATAAAACCGCCGGCACTATAAGTTCAGATCCGCTGCCGGAATTCGCGTTCAACAGATCGTTTCTCATCCCTGTCGCGGATAGTATTACGCTTGTCCTGTACATTTTTTCCGCGGCAGATTCCAAGTTCAACCTTGATCTTCGATTTTTTGAGGTAGATCTTCAGAGGTATAAGGGTGAATCCCTTTTCATCAACCTTTCTGGAAAGTTTTTTTATTTCCTGCTTATGGGCCAGCAGGCGCCGTTTTCTGTCCGGTTCATGATTATGTATATTGCCGAAATCATATGGCGATATATGCAGCTGTATAAGCCACAGCTCCATGCTGTTAACGATTGCGTACGAATCAGAGAATGAAAATTTGCCCCCGCGCAGGGATTTTACCTCAGTTCCCTCCAGTTCAATTCCGCATTCAAGAGTTTCTTCTACGGAATAGTTGAACCGGGCCTGTCGGTTGACTGCGAGAATCTTTATACCTTCTTCCGAGTATTCGTTTTTATTTCCTTTTTTAGCCATTTATTCCTTTACAAGTACTGGGCGGAATCCGAGGAACTCGGTACACCAGTCCGGCGGCTGAGAACCTCTGGAAGAAATGCTGACGTCATCCTTGTTCGCCCAGCTGCCTCCTCGGACAGATTTTTCCACGCCGTCATAGCTTCCGTAATAGGGTTCATT
>QKCC01000081.1 GCA_003245835.1 Spirochaetales bacterium
CCGAAAATCGAAATTTAAAACAGGAGACAATGTAGTAGTCAGCGGTACCGGACCAATCGGTCTTGCAGCAATTCAGTTCCTGAAGGCAGCGGGCGCTAACAAGATTATAGTTCTCGGCACCTCAGATGAAAAAGAACCCGTGCTTAAGCAGTACGGCGCTGATTTTTTTATAAACTCGAAAAAAGCTGAAGACCTCGGCGGAGATATTAAGAAGATTTTCGGATCACCGGTCGGGGCGGACGTCGTTTTCGAATGCGCAGGCAATCCCGCCAGTTTCAACAACTGTGTATTCCAGGCTGTAAAACCGGGCGGACAGGTAGTTGTAATCGGAACAATCAACGAGCCCTTTGAGATTACTCCGGGCCGCTTTTCTATCTTTGAGCCGGACCTGCTGTTTACCTTCGTATACACTGAAGAAGAAGTTATTATGTACCTCGAAATGCTGGCCGCCGGAAAGATTTCATTCCCCGGAATGGTAACCGGTATCCTGAGCCTTGATGATGCCGTTGAAAAGTATATCGGCGCGCCGAGCAGAAAGGGACACCTGAAAGTATTGATTGATCCGAGTTTATAGGAGTAATAAATGAAACAATTCCCGCATGTTTTTTCACCTGTCCGCGTAGGCGGTGTAGTACTGAAAAACAGAATAATATCAGCCCCCAGCACTATTCACAGCTCTTCATCGGGTCAGCCGTACCCGACGGAAGAGGGGCTGCGCTTTTTTGAACAGCGCGCAATTGCCGGAGCAGGCCTTGTAACCTGTGCCGGAGTCAGCCTCGGCGGCGCATTTAACGACGGGCTGCACTGCTCATGGGACGTGAAGATGGGCAATAAAACGAACCGTCTGGTCGACCTGACTGAGCGGATCCATCTTTATAATGCCAAATGCACGATGGAGCTGATCGGGGTATTTCCCGACGGCTATACTGTTTCAGACGGCTGTTCGATTATGGGGTCGCCTCCGATAGGCCGCGAAATTCCAAAAGACAAGATGGACTGGTTCAGAGATGAGTACATTGAAACTTCCGTCACCCTGAAGAAAACGGGTTTTGACGGTGTTATGCTTCACTTCGGACACAGCATTCCTATCGCGCAGTTCCTTAGTCCCATTACCAACAGGCGCACCGACGAATACGGCGGTTCAACTGAAAACCGCTGCCGCTATATAGTGGAAATCCTCAAGGGCATCAGGGAAGCCTGCGGAAATGATTTTATTATTGATGTGCGTATGTCGGGCGATGAGTTCCAGGAAGGCGGTATAGATGTCGAAGAAGGAATCCGCATAGCGGAGATTCTTCAGGAATACTGCGATCTGCTTCAGGCCAGCGCCGGTATGCATAACCCCGACTGGATGACATGGACGCACCCATGCGGCTTTCTTCCGCCCAACCCGAATGTTTATATAGCCGAAGGCTGGAAAAAATCCGGCCGGATCAATAAGTGTTTTGTGACTACAATCGGAGGCATCGGCAAACTGCAGGACTGCGAAGATATTCTTGCTGCAGGCAAGGCAGACTTCGTAATGGTTGCGCGTCAGTTCTTTGCCGACCCGGACTGGATCACAAAAACGCTTGAAGGCCGGCCGGAAGATGTTACCCCCTGTATCAAGTGTATGCGCTGCCACGATTCGGACAATTATGCCCAGCATATGCTCTGTGCGGTCAACCCCCGCTGCGGACTTGAGGAACCGATTGAGCGGGTTCCTCTTACAACCGCAAGAAAGAAAGTTGCCGTTATAGGCGGCGGTCCGGCAGGTATGTTCAGCGCCATGCAGGCTGCAGAACTGGGGCATGATGTGACACTTTATGAAAAGACAGGAACGCTCGGCGGGCTGCTTGAATATGCCGATCATATTCCGTTTAAATGGCCGCTGGCTAACTATAAGAACTGGCTTATCGAACAGCTTAAGAAAAGCCCTGTTACCGTAAAGATGAACACTGAAGCTACACCTGAAATGGTGAAGGGCTTTGATTCAGTCATTGCGGCAGTAGGTTCTGAGCCGGTTATTCCTAAGTCGATTCCCGGTGTCGAGAACGCAAGAACTGCAATCTCTGCAGTTGGACATGAGGATGAGCTTGGGAAGAATGTAACCATCATCGGCGGCGGACAGGTAGGCCTGGAAACAGCGGTGCACCTGGAACGCCTCGGTCATGAAGTAACCATAATCGAGATGATGCCGGAACTTGCAGGTGACGCTTCGAAGACGCACAGGGATGAACTCCTTGTCGAGGCAAGAAACCATGCGGACAAAATCAATGTCATTCTTGAAGCAGTCTGTACAAAGATAACTACGGGTTCTGTCAGCTATGAAAAAGACGGCAAGGCTTCTGAGGTCGCTGCCGACAGTATTCTGCTTGCAGTCGGATTGAAGCCGCGTCAGGCACTGGCTGACAGCTTCATGAACAGCGCCGACAGCTTTTTTGAAATAGGTGACTGTGTAAGGCCGCGAACTGTTGAATGGTGTACTAAAGAAGGTTTTTATACCGCGCTGAATATTTAACAAAAACGGCAGATGCTTTATATGCCCCGCTTTGAAAGGCGGGGTATTATAATTCCGGTTTATACACCATCAGAATAAAAACAGCAACAAGCGGAATAACTCCTGCAAGGGATATTTTTAACCTGAGTCTCAGAAGCTTCATCAAATCGTCAGGAATATTTTCAGATTCCGGATCAATATTTGCAATCATATTTTTAACCCTGTATTGAGTTGGAATATCACTTATGATCCAGACCAGCCCTGAAAACAGGAACAGTATAAATGCAAGAAAAAGCCAGCCTATCTTCCAAATGTCGCCAAGTATCAGGCTCAGTACAACACCGGAAGTTACCGAGATGATAATTAGAGGGGATGAGAATCGGGCATCGAGCCAGGCTACAGTATCGTAGGTGTGTAGAATTATATCTTTGCGCCCGGAGTTAAGGCTTCTCTGTTCCCACAGCATACCCACTACAGCATTGGAAAAGAACAGCGTTACTGAAAGGATGTGCACAAAAAGTGCATGAGGGTACAAAGGCGAGCTGCTTAATACAGCCTTAAGTTCTCTATAAAAAGCAATGCCGAAAAAAATCATGGCAGCCATTATAAAAAGAAAAATAATCAATATGCTTTTTGATTTTAACTTAGTTCTTGCTTTCATAATTAATAATTACTATATATATAATAAGAGACAATACATGTTTTGACAATCAAATGTTCCCGGGTTAAGATACTTTGCGGAGAATAAAAGTGAATATAATAGACGATGAAAAGTTTATCAAAACTGTAGAACATCTGATTGACCCCTCTGAAGTTTGTGATCTTCTATTTTTTCAGAAGTTCAGAAAGCTGCTTCCAAAAGAAGTATTTAAGAAGCTTCTTGTAAAAACCTCCCGGAAAACACCGTATATGGGTTTTGTTATCGAGCCTTACAGCCTGTTTCTATTTTTCAGGATTAGGGATGTTGAAAAAGCCCGGGCATTGCTGCCGGATCGTTTTGAACTTACCAAAGCTCGCATCTTTGCCGGTGATGAACCGGATTATTATTTCGGTATCGGTAATCTTAATACCCGCGGAAGCACCTTCTGGGGAATTCGGCTTGAATCATATCTTATTGCAACGGATAAGCAGACGGGTCTATTGTCGTGGATATTCTTTGATATTCTGAGCAATACCATAATTGCCGTTCCGTCGGAAGGGGTTTCCGATCCAAACAGCAGGAATGCTGTATTTACCACCAGTTCAAAGGGCGATATCTATCTTGATATAAAGGATGATAACTCCGACAGGGAGGTTATTCTGAAAGGAAATTTGAAAAACGGAGAAATACGTGAGCCTGATTTTGATCTTTGGGTGACAGGAAATACATCGATAGGACATATAAAGGAAATTTCTGATTACGGAGATGATCCGTTTGCGGTAATTTTTGATCCGTCCGAGGTCGGGCGCGCGCTTGATATCCCCGTTGAAGATATCGGAATTACCCGTAATACAATCGTTCCGGATTTCGCAGAGAAGGAACTCTGCCGCGCCGCCTGTTTTCCATATACCCAGCATTATATAGCGGACAGTCCCGGCTGCCGTACCTACGTTAAAACTCCCGATGACCTGATTGAAAATTATAACAGGCTTGCTGAAATGAAAGATGTAAAGCCGTTTTCAACCAAATCGATCAAAAGGCTGTTTTTCGGCGGAATGATTATTTCGCCGATAATTTCAATAGTTCTCTTAATTATATTGATTCTATCATTATGATGAGTTGCGTATGGAACAGAAAAAAAACAGGGAATTCATTTTAAAAGCAGAATCTCTTGTGAAACCCCAGGATGTTACGGCGATTAGTTTTTTAGGCGATTTTAATAAATATCTTCCTAAAAAAGCACAGCAGAAAATCATGGAAAAAGGAAACAGGAGTATTCCGTACATGGCATTCATTGTCGATCCGTACTGCTTATTTCTTGCTTACAAGATCAAGGACACCGTGACGGCACAGTCAATGCTTCCGGACGGTTACGAGCTTGCCGAAGTTTCTGTTTTCAGCGGGGAAGAGAAGCACCCGATGGTTATTATCAGCGCGTTCTCCGCGCGCACTTCAGCCTTCATCGGGTACAGGCTTGAGTTTTACATCATAGCGCGCAGCCGGGACACCGGGATGATTTCCTGGATCATCGCCGATTATGAAACAAATACAAACAGCCATGATCCGAAGAATGGTTTCTGCGGTTATACCAGTGATCCCGCTGTTTTTACCACCAGTCCTTTCGGTGAACTGCTTATAGATTTTCAAAGCAGAAAGCAGTGCGGAGAATTCAGCTTGAGAGCAGATCTGAGCAAAGGCGAGAAGAAAGAACTTGATTATGAATTGTGGGTTGAAGGGAATATGTCGATAGATTACGGCGGTTCACTGAAGGATGTTTCGTCAAAAACCTTCAGCCTGATATTTGATCCGCGCCTTATGAAAGAAGCCCTCTGCATTCCGTTTTCAGGAGTTGAGGTAATCAAAAACACTTTTTTTAAGGAAATAATAGACTATAGAGAACCATTAACAGCTGTAGTATTCCCATACAGTCAGCACTTTATCATTAAGCAGGATCTTATTGGGAATGAGCTGAGATCTGAAATGGATCTTGAAAACCAGGTAGAACTGTTTCTAAGCAGAACGGGTTATAAAACAATGTCCGGGGATGACATAAAGAAACCGCTTTTCAGGGGAATGGCAATTTCATCAGCAGTGAATATCGGCATTATACTGCTGCTTTTACTCTTGCTTCTATTATAGACGGGCGGGGCTTCTGCTGGTTATTCCTGAGCCAATCCGCATAATTCCAGGCTTTTTTTCCATACGGCTTCTGTACGGCTGTAATCTCTCGCGTGCGGTGCCGGTTTTTCTTCTGAAGTCAGGTTAAAAAATCTGCCGGTGATGCCGTTCATTCCGTAGGAAGCGGCAAGGTAAAGCAGCGCTTTTGCAGAAACCTCAGGATCTTTTGCATTTGATAGTATCATCTTCTTTTTCATCATCAGGTATAATTTCCCGTTGTTGTTTCCCATCCCGGATTTTACATTTCCGGGGTGCATGGCATTGATTGTGACTGCTGAATTGGCGAAGTATTCATTTAACTTCTGCATTGTTAACAGCTGTGCTGTCTTCGCAGCCCCATAGCTTTTTAACCCCGTGTAAATGTGCTTCTGCCAGTCGAGGTCGTTCAAATGCACTCCTGCCAGAGCGAAGCGATGCCCCTCGGAATTAACATATATGATTCTGGCACGATTCTCTTTTTTAAGCTTGTCCATCAGCATATAATTGAGCATAAATGATGCCAGATGATTCACCTGAAAAACCATCTCGATATTGTCTTTTGTATAAAGTCTTCTTGTGTTAAAAACGCCGGCGTTATGAATAAGTACATCGATTGGTTTATCAAGGCTGAGCAGTTTTCGGGCCGTATTCCTTACATCTTCGAGTGAGGTGAAGTCTGTAATTATGGTTTGAATGCTGCATCTGAATTTATCTTTCAGCTCCTGCTCAAGAACAGCCGATTTTTCTGCATTCCTGTTCAGACATATCAGTTCTGCACCCTTTTCTGCGAATAACCGGGCAGTTTGAAGGCCGATTCCCGATGTGGTTCCGGAAATAACAACTGTTTTTTTTTCAAGGTTTCGTTCGCACGGTAATGGGGATTTTTTGTCGTTTCTGATCATCTCCGCCATATCATGAAACCGGTATTTAACAAGGTAGCGCAAAAGTGACATTATTATAAACCTCATCAATATTATGTGATATTATTATTCTAAAAGCAAAAATCAGTATTAACAATAATTTTATTTTTCCGGAGGGGCTGACATGGCTGCAACTTCTATCGCAATTATTATTTTTATTGTATTGGAAACTATGAACATCATTCTTCTCTATTTCGCACCGGCCTCAAGGAAGGGAAACGGAGTCGGAGTATTCGACGCGTATGAGAAATCAAAGGCTTACCCGGAAATACATGCGTTCATCCGGTATCTGGTTAACTGGGTTGCGGGAACAAAGGTAATCTTTCTTGCTCTTCTCATCGTAATTCTGATAACCGGCAGCCTGGTTACAAGGTTGATATCTGTTGCTGTAATGATTCCAAGCATCGCAACCTTCTACTGGCGGCTGTATCCCGCAATTAGAAATATGGACACGAAGGGTGAAATCTCACCGAAAGGATACTCTAAAACTCTTTTTGTAATGATAACCGTTTTTATTCTGGGTTTTGCAGCAGCTTTTATTATTTCGGTGACTTAGGGATCCTCATCCGACCATTTTTTCAGCTTTAGGTTTTATAATACGTCTGAACAGATTATAGCTGTTGCTTATAGAAGATTTTACAGCATATTTGGTTTGAAGAGATTCTCTGTATGCAAGTATTTGTGAATTTAAAATATCGTTCGGAGGCTGAATCTTCCTGATTAATAATTTGAATTTTTGGGGGTAATAATACACCTCCCTGATCATGTTCCCGCCAGTGCTGGTATTGGAAATTCGGATTTTTTCTGCAGCCAGGAATTCCTCTGCAAATCTGACATTTGCAAGTGCTGGAATTTCATCCTCTTCACATAAAACGCTGCCGCCGATAATCTTGGCTTCAATATTTTTCTTTTTAGAACCAAGTTTATAAAGGCCTTCCAAAAGCAGTTCAATATTCTGTGCTTCGTCTTTCATTTCTTCCGGATTGGAAATCATGAAATGGTTCAAACCGCCTATTTCCAAATTTGAATCAAATAAGGCAATTGAAATACAGGTGCTGAGCAGCGTATATATCGGCATTCCTTTGCCGGAGACGAAGTATTCGCCGGGTGAAATATTGATAAATTCCCTCTTCTGGCTTTCATCAAAAAAACAATACATAACGGTTCCTTAGTGGTGATAGTAAAATCTTAAGAAATTCCGTCGCAGAATGCAAGAATTATGCTTTTTTTTATGAAGCATTAATAGCATTTCTCTGTTTATTTGATTCAAAATAACTTATTGACAAGCTTAAAGTGTAAAGCGCGCATGATAAAAATAAGAAAGAGGATGAGGTTTCCCTGCATCCTCTTTTGCTGATTATCTATGCAGCAAGCTTTGCAGCGATTTTTCCAACCCTTACTGCAAGTATCGATGCTATTTCCTTCTCAATTTCACTCGGCTGTCTGGAACCGTCTCCGCCTGACACTGTTGTTGCACCGTAGAATGATCCGCCTTCAACCGTAGTACTGTTGAAAAGGGCTCCTTCGGACTGCGGTATTCCAACATATATCATACCGTGATGGATAAAAGGAACCATTGAAGTAAGCAGCGTTGACTCCTGTCCGCCATGCTGTGTTGCTGAACCGGCTATCAATCCGAAAGGTTTGCCGATCAGTGCACCTGTCTGCCATAATCCTCCGGTCGCGTCTACAAAAGCCTTAAACTGGGCAGGCATATTTCCAAACCGGGTAGGGAATGAAAAGATGAACCCGTCATACTCCGGAAGTTTGCTCACCTCGGCAGCAGGAATATGTTCAAATACTTTTTGGGCATCAAGTGCACCCATTTTCTCAAGAATGTCTTTTGACAGGGTTTCAGGAACCCTGAGTAAATCAGCGTCAATTCCCGATTTTCTTAAACCTTCTGCTGCCGCTGCAGCCATAGCGTAATTATGACCATAGGTCGAATAAAATAATACACCAATTCTCATTTAGAACTCCTTCAGGCCTATACCAAGCTTTTTACATAAGGCACCAAGCTGCACCTGTTCATCGCTGGTAAGCACCTGCATAAAATCAGATATACTCCGGGCATGCCGGGGGAAAACATCTTCAATAAGATTTCTTCCCTCAGGTGTCAGGGTGATGTATATCTTCCTCCTGTCATTCTCGCAGGGCCTTCTTTCAACAAAACCCTTTCTGTCAAGATTATCAATTACCATGGTAAGATTTCCCTTGGTCTTGAGTATCTTCCGAGACAGGTCATTTGCGGTTAAATCACCTTTGTGAAACAGAACTTCAAGAACTCCAAACTGGCTGATTGTAAGCCCGCTTGCTGAAAGTTCCAGTGCTGCAACCTTCGATGAAAGTACCGCTTCTGCTCGAAGCAGCTTTGTATATGTTTTTAATGCCAACTCATCATCTTTCATAATAGTACAATATTAAACTATTTAATATTAAACCAATAGTCAAGGAAAAAATAAAAAGATTTACCTCACAGAACAAAATCTTCTCTGATTCTGAATATGCAAAATGTCTGTACTGCTGAAATAGAATGAAGGGGTGCAATTGGACAATCCCTAAGCACCATAAGGGAGCGTCATTTTCGAGGAGCGAAACACCGAGCCGCCAAGCCGCCGGAACGATGATTCAGGCACAAAAAAAGCCTGAATAAGTATCAGGCTTTAATTTTATTCTGCCAAAAACCGGAATGCGAAGCAGCGCGGCTTGCAGTTTTGGTGCCCTCAGGCACGGATCTACCGATGACCGGACTATACAATAGCCCGGCTTGCAGTTTTGGTGCCCTCAGGCACAAATTTACCGATGACCGGAGTTGAACCGGTACAGCTTATACAGCCGGGGGATTTTAAGACGCTCCCGGGGTCGTAATTGCTTATAATACAATAAGTTACTTATGTATAATTCCTCTCACTGCAAGGACTTAATTAAGATGCTTATTATACGAAAAATTATTCTTGAATGCTTTTACAGGTCGTCTTCTCACTTTTTCTCTCACTTTTTTAGTAGAAAACTCGTATAGGTTTATAACATTGTATACGAGGTGCGAGCTTTCCAAGCCCGATTATACCATCCCGATAGGAAAGGGGCTACCGAGGTTAGGCTTGAAAAAGTAAATGCCGGATTTTTCGAAAAGTGTTATAATTCGAAAAAACAAGGTAAAAAGGAGTATGGAAAATGAGCGAATGCAGTATTTGTGGCAAAAGCCTCGTCTCGTATTATGATAAAAGTAACTCGCGCGAGATAAGCATCGAAAGGAAAACTTTCTCAATATGCCCAAATTGCAAGGTTAAATTTAAAAGTGATGAGGATCTCAAGGATACTCTAATTCAGGGTGATCAAAAAGCGGCTGAGCAAGCGGCAGCACAGGAAGTCGCACAAGCGCGATATGACAATATGATCATGACGACAACGCCTACAATTGAGTATCGATCAATAACTGAGTATAGGGGAGTCGTTGGCGCTCAGGTGCTTGCTGGGATTAGCATTTTTAAGGATGTTTTTGCCGGTTTTCGAAATGTTGTAGGCGGGCGATCTAAGCAATTGCAGTCAAGCATGAAGCAAATGAGAGAACAAGCACTACAAGAGTTGAAAGAGGAAGCTTTCGAGCTTGGAGCTAATGCGGTCGTTGGGATTAAAATAGATTTCGATGAATATGCAGAAGGAATGATGATGTTATCGGCAAGCGGCACCGCAGTCATCGCCGAATAATAAAAGTTGTTGATTTTATCGAAAAGGGGTAAAAACAGCGCTGAGGATAACCGTCAGCGCGTTTTCTCGGGTATAGTGGTACTCAGGCACTCTTCAAAAAAGCCCTCTTATCGACCATGTTGAGTGGCCTCATATAGATTTTGCCCTGTCCGCCTGCCTGAGGGTTCATATTCATAAGCTGACGGACTTCGTCGGCATTCAATACGCCGTCTTGTATAAGAGAGTGCCACGCGCTTGATTGTGACGGCAGATCGCCGCGCATAAGCCCGTCAAGGTTGTGTTCTGCGTAATATCCGCCGCTTAATAGCTGAGTATTGATCGCTTGTTCCCAACGAACACACCGAGGCCGCCAACTATACCGGACAGCCTCGATCCCTTCGTGTTCGATGTTGCTGAAAGTTGCATGCGAAAGATCCGCGATCATGTGGGGTTTCATTCCGAACCACCGGCAAACCTCTTCAACCTGAAAGCGGCGAGTTTGCAGAAATTGTGCGTCTTCGTTATTTACCGATAGAGCTTGATATTCAAGGCCCTCTTCAAGCAGGATCAATTTATGCGCGGATTTCAGGCCGGTGTACTCTTTGTTAATTTCCGTTTTCAGGCGTTCGTATGCATCATCGCGTAAACTCTTAGGATGCTTTAGGAATCCCCCAACGTTTGTGCCGTTACTGAAAAAGCGATTTCCATATTCTTCCGCCGACATTCCGATCCCGATTGATTCGGATGCAAGATTGATCCGGCTTTTAGGCTTTAATCCGGTTGATCCGGGGCCGAAAAAGTAAAAAATATCATCCTGCGAATATATTTCGCCTGACTGCATTTTGAAATATAGCTGGTTATCGCGATTGTTCATTATATATTCGGCGACTCCATCGGGGCTGAACGGCCAAAGCTGGATCACATCGCCCCGGGCGTTCTTTATTTTCTGAGCAAGGGCAACGCCTCTCAATTCACAATTCCATTGCATGACCTCGCGGAATGTCTGCGCTGTCATGGCTGGGTTCGCTTTATCATGTAACAGCTTATAAACCGGGTGTTTGTTTTCTTCCGTCCGTGTGCCGTCTTTTGCTTTCTTGTAGACGGGCAAGGGCAGGGTTGATATGGTTTCGGCAGCAAGGCTGATACAAGCGATTACTGGGGAGTAGGTTAGAGCATTATCAATATTCGCCTTTTTGCCCGCGCCCGCTTTGTTCATACCAAATATTGATATCCAGTTGTCAAATGATCTTTTTTGCTTAAATCTTTTCTCTTTCATTGGTTACCCTCGACTTGCCTCATTCAGGATCGCGATCATTGGATCGTCTTCTTCTGCTTCACTTTTTCTAATATCAATACGCCCGCGTGCAACCGGGTTTAAACCGAGGACGTTAGCATATTTGAAAAATGCCTCCCTCCCTTTGTTAAGGGCGGTATACTGCGGCATTGTCTGCGAGTTTTTACCTTTGAGGTATTCTTCAAGGGTTCGCTTTGACCGCTTGCCGGTTTCATGGTCTATAGGGTTGTATATAGCGTCGTGGGCCTCTCTGAACTGCCCGTAAGCTTCACAGCACAGCTCAAAGGCCCGCCAGTCAACGACTGTCAATACACCGGTTTCGATAAGCTCGGATTGTACGTCGTTCCAAAAAGCCTTACTGTATTTGTTGAAGTATCTCGGAGGTTTTCGGGTGTTTCCAGCCGGTGTCGGTTCCGGTTCGTTCTCAACTTCCCGGTTCGGCCTGAATGTTCCCTGGAAGACCTTTTGCGCTTTTGGTTTCCTGTAATTCATGACTTTAAAGCCTCCTGCCTTTCTTTATTCATATTTTTGATCACCCCTTTAGTGCCGAACTGGTTTCTCTTAAAGAAGACTGAACACCGCGGTATAGTCTCGGAACCTATAGAGATTTATAGCCCCCTATCCCCGTAAAAGAGGCAAGCCGCAACATATAACGATGCTGCGACTTGCCAAACAGAAATTGTTGCGCCGGATGATATTATCCACCGGCAATTTTTGGGAGGTGGTTAGCCGACATGCAACGCAGTGCCGACCAACCTGTTAAAAGAACTCCTTGCAAGCCGCGAAGCCCTTGCGGCCTGTAGAGAATAACATAGTTAAACAATCGCCGAAGCACCCGCCGCCTGGGTAACCCCGTAACGGGAGTTACCGCGTAGCATTGTCACACCGACGATACTGTTTGAGGTTGTCGTAACCTTCGGAGCAACGAACGTAAAGCCGTTGATAACATCGATCTGCTCACTCTGTAAGCTGACATACGCCCATGCTTCCAAAGTCGCAAGGGTCATTGTTGCGTCATCGGTTGATACCGTGATCGCTGTTTCTCCGTCTGTGCTTTCAAGCGTCAGCGTCCCTGAGTCTGCCGAAGCAGTAACACCGGGTACACCGTAATTTGAATCGTTTATCGCCGTTGCGAAAGCTTCGGCCATAAGGGTATTTGATCCGCCGACATTCACTTCACCATCGGCTAATGTCGCGCTGGAGGCAACGACGGTGTAAGTCTTTTCGTTAACTGAAAGGGCATCAGTCGCGATGACCGAAGAACAGGCAACAGTTGCCTTGTAAACAAGGGTGTTGGCTGTGAGCGTTGCTTCTGCATCCGTAACCGCTTTTGAGTTTGTGCCATCCCTATCGGTAGCCTGTAGCAGTTCGATTTTAGCCGTTTTTGTTGCGGCCATCGATGACACATGCATAACGGCAAGGATATCCCTGTAATTAGCAAGGGGCAGGTAGCGCCCTGTAACGTTTGTATTATTTACAGTCTGCGGGGTAAGCCCCGCATCAATTTTCTGAAATTCAGGTAAAGTTAACATTGCTTAATTCTCCTTAGCTAAAGTTAGCAATATGAAAGTTTGCGGGAATAACTGGCTGACTATCACCACGATATACGATACGGATTGCAAGCATGTTCTTTTTGAAGCTGTCGCCTTCAACTTCCGATGTTGCAATGCTCATATTTTCACGAACGCCGATCATAAGGTCTGAGAAACGACCGAAGATAACCGGGCTTTCGCCAGCCTCTGTATTATCAATCTGATTTGTAGTGAACCTTCTCATTGCACCGTATACGTCGGGAGTGTTTCCGCTTCCGAAGTATGCGCCGGTACCATCAACAGCCTTACTAAGTGTTTTGCCGAATGTCGAGTTATAAAGGCAACTTATCTCTGCCGGGTCGATGTTTTCATCGATAAGCTCATAGCAGCCGTCAACCATATAGCCCATAACAGCATTGTTTGCTGGGCTTGAAATAGAAGTTCGACCGATATCGGAACAGCTGAGAATGCCGAGAGGTTCGCCGATCCCGCTTCCTGAGAGGCAAGCGTAATCAATGCCCTGTGCCATGCCTATCGAAAGCAGTTCCTCGATGATTGCTTGAATATTTGCCGCATCCTGTATTAGCGGAATCGGAATCCGTACGATCGCAGCCATCTGTCTGGCTTCAAAGGTGACCGGCGAGATTGCCATATCGGATTCGGTGATTTCATTCCCTTCTGGGACGTTGTAAACAGTCGGACTGGTTGTAACTTTCGCGAAGATCTCTTTCGCGGATCCCATCTGAAAAGTTTTTGCACCTGCTGAAATAACTTTCGTTTTCTTTCTGGCGGCTTCAATCATTTGCAGAGCGATTGTAATCGGAATGAGAAGTCCTCCTGCGCTTCCGGGGGTAGAGCCCGCGACTCTCTGTTCTGCTTCGGCACCTTTCCAGTTTCCTGTTACTAATCCCCGAATGTATTTTCCGAAAGATAATTCATGCGCTCGAATCCCGTCTATGCCCGGATCAGGGATATTCATCTTTTCGGTTGCGCTGTAAAGGCGGGACCGGGTGCCATCGGGTCGTACAATATATTCAGTGGTGTTCATATTTTCCTTTTCTCCTTCGCCATGTATCCGTGCGGTAACCGGAGTATTCGTGATGATTTCGTCCAATTCATTGACACGCTCCTCTAAGACTCCTTGTTCTTTTGCAATATCGTTGTCGATCGACTTGATGTTATCGAGCAGCTGATCAAGCTTCCCTCGTTCATGCGGGGTTACTGTCCGGTTGTCTGATTCGACTTTTGTTATAATATTGCGATATTCATCCGAAGCTTTATTCCGCTTCATATGTAATTCTTTTAAACCCATTATTTTTTCCTCTTTTCAATTTTTCCATCCGATACTATCTTGCCTTTTCCCTCTGTCGAAGTAGCTGTCGCCGGGCTTGTCGATACGATCGGCTTTTAACCGTTCAACGAACGGTCATCTTCTTAACACTCGAGCGCGGAAATCCGGCTTATCAATATTGAGTGAGAGAGTTCTTAACTTTTCCGCCCCCTTTTGAAACTCGGGGTGATCTTGGCTATCGATACGACCACCATTATTGCTACAGCCCCGTGTAAAACATTCCCCGGAATTGAACAATCGATGACAAACCGGGCAGTGTTCCGCCTCGTCGCGTTTGTCTGCGGCTTGTTTCTCGATTTTTAGTGCTTCCGCTTTTCCCATGTGGACTGAATAGTCTTGACGAAAATAGCGGAGATCGGGTTTGCCTTTTGCCGATGGTTTCTCTGACCAAAAGAAAAAGCAATCATAAATCAATCCGGCATCATGCTTACCCAAGAGGGACGCGAGGAATCTATCATCATCCTGTGTGATTCGGAAAGTTGTGTTACCGAAAGTACGCATGCGATCGGTAATATCCTTCTCCAACTTTTTTAGATCAAAAAGGTGGGAGGTCTTGGGGTCGGGTGTCATAGTTGCGGATGGATAGTTATTGTTATGATGCATGGCCGCCTCCTACCTTCCTTCCCTCTTTAGTTACTTCCCTATTTAGTAGATCCGAAGAAACCGTTTCCGGTTTTACTGTTTCCGACATCTTCGGACATGGCTGCTTCATTTCATAAACGGTGTAATGATAACCTTTGAATTTACCCTGCTCATCATGTCTGCGCTTTCTCGTTATATAACCGGAATCGATGAGTTCAAGTAAAACTTTTGCAATCGTGTCTTTGTTTTCTTTGAGTTCTTGAGCCATGGCTATAAGGTAAAATTGCCAGTTGTCAGGCTTACTTAGGCAATAGGTCAATAAGCCTTTCGCCTTTAGGCTGAGAGTATTGTCTTTGAGGAATAGGATGTTGATCGCTTTGTAATCGCGATTCTTTTCGACCCGAATTATTGACTGCGGCCTGTCTGATAGACAGGCCTGTTCATCGGTAGTATAATTATTTTGTGTTCCTTGGCTTGGGGCACATTCCTTTGCGGTCGGGGTGTTGGCGCATCCCGGCTGCTTTTTTTTAGGTATCGGCTTCATCCGGTTCCTCCTCGATCCTCCTGAGAAAGTCCTCAAGACCCTTTGTGCTTACCATGATACGCTTGCCGATTCTAACTATAGGCAGTTTCCCTTTTTCAACAAGTTGGTATAGTGTCGGGGGACTTAATGGTATCGTTTCAAATTCTCCGCCTCTTGCAATTTGTTTGATTGAATAAAGTCTGTTCATCTTAAACCTCCATGGCTATTCGGGTAAGAGTAGTGTTAAAATGTCATTATTTGAAAAGCCGAGTTTCTTTAAGCCCTCTATGGCGGCTTCGTTGCTATAATTTTTAGGCGCGATGCTTTCATCGGATAAGAATGCGGTATATTTTGTGCAGAAGTTTTTAAAATCGGATTCTTGGATTGTTCCGTTGTCCAGCTCCTCTTTTTTTATTGCAAACGCACAGTTTATAATTGGGATGTGATCAGCAAATTGATGGTTAATATAATCTCTCCCTTTTGCAAATGCGATCGCTGCTTTCCCCGCATCATGTAATTTTGCTTGAGCGGCTCTCCGTAACATAATTTGTTTTTTCTTTTTCAACCGATCCATTTCTGCATCAATTTTTT
>QKCC01000148.1 GCA_003245835.1 Spirochaetales bacterium
TCCCAGGGGTACCTTATTACCAGTTTTCTGATGTCTGAAATTAGATAATAGCCGATGCTCTGCTCACGGCAGTAGACTGCCAGCTCATGAAGCAATAGATCATCTACCTCAGGCGTCATACACAGAATTATTTCATTTACGTTCTTCTTCATCAGAAAATCATAAAAACTTTCCGGCAGCTGGGTAAACTCATCTTTAAGATCGGCACGGAACAGCATTCTGCCCTTCTTTTTAACAAACTGTCCAATAAGGTTTTTGGTTCCGTAAAGATCCTGGAAAAGGTTTTCGAGCGGAATTCGCGGGTCGTATTCGCCCATTATAATGGTATTCTTTCTAAAAATACCCTGCTTGGCCAGCCCTACTATCCACAAAAACTGCAGCAGCAGCAACAGCAGGTTACTCAGGGCAAGAAGCGCATATTTAAAAAAGATCCTGTCCCAATGATGCGTGTACCAAACCCCGTTCGGCAGCACGTATATTAAAGCCGATTCACAGAGGAAGAATACGATTAGAAAAATACTGACAGTTACAACAGAAATAGAAAAGGTCCCGCGCAGGTAGATGTGGTAAGGACGCGAGTACAGCTTCTTCCAGAGGAATACATAGGTTACTGCTGAGTATAATACGACACCGGAAAACTCAAGAATGAGGTCTGTACCGGCTACCGCGCCTTTTTCGACAATAGTCAAAAACAATGCGGCAATAAACAGGACAGCCGCGTGCATAAGCAGCGTTGTAATGATTCTTAAATAATTATTCACTTCACAAACCCTTCTGTGTAATTTCAGTTACTATCTATACCACTTTTTTCACTAGAAACGAATGGACGTGACAAAGCATCTGCAATAAAAACCGCAGAAAAAACATTTGTCTAAACCCGCAACAACCAAACGCTGCCGAAACAAGCTGAATGCAGTTACAGGTTATTTTCCATCACAATTGGGCCTCAAACGATCCTATCTTGATCCTTTTCTAAAGACAATACGGGAATAGCACTGTTTTTACCGGGAATTTTTCCCAAACAGTTTGGGATTCTGATTGATATTTCATGTTCTTAACATTATAATCTTTACTGAACTTAATTATTATGAAATACAGAAATATCTTTATTATACTGAATGTTTCCCTGCTTTTGTCGCTGGCAATCGTCACCGCCGTATACCAGCACGGAGTATACTGCAGCCTTATAAATATTGTTCAATTGATTTCCGGTTCACCCGACAACGGCTTTGAACGGACCGAAGCCGTCAACTCGCTCGAGTTTACAGAACTTTCAGCTTTTGCCCACCGGTACAATTACAGCAATACGGCTATACTGCTGACTGACCCGGAACTGTTTTACGGCACCGAAAGCCGTCTGCAGCAGCTGGTTGAAACATTCACCGCCGAAAATACAAAAAAGCAGGTTCAGCTGCGGCTTCTGTTTATTGCCTTGTTGGGTCCTCTTATATTTCAACTTGTAATGCTGCGCCGTGCAGCGGTTAAAAAAAGACAATCCGCCGGCAGCGTTGCCGCGATTATCAACACCGAGCGAGAGAAGACACTTACGTCAATAAGCTCATACCTGCATGATACAGTGCTGCAGGACATAGGCAGCCTTATAATCACCGCAGGCGCCGAAGACGATGGAATCCGAACCGAACTCAGCAGGATAGGCAGACAAATAAGGGACCTGTCCTGGGCCGTCAAACCGGTACAGATTGAAAAGTACGGGCTTGAAAAGTCACTTGTCGAGCTTCTCGCAGGCTATGAAGCAAAATCTGCAGTCCGCTTCGATTGCTCATTCGGCGGCTACAACGACAGCCTGCTGAGCAGTGATTGTATGCTTTCCTTCTATAGAATAATACAGGAAGCGGCAGCAAATATAATTAAACATTCTGAATCCAGCAAAGCAGAACTTAAGGTTGTGGTAAGCCATCCGTTCCTTCTGATCCGGATTATAGATTACGGAAAGGGTTTTGTTCCCGTGCATGAGGACGATGATTCAGAAAAGCACCTTGGACTTGCGCTTATGAAAGAGAACGCTCATGCGGCAGGGGCTGAGCTCGAAATAACGTCCGTTCCCGGCAAGGGTACAACAGTAACGATAAAATACAGTATAAAAAAGAGGAAGTATGCATAAAATATCGGTATATGCGGTAGATGATCACCCGATCTATCGGAAGGGACTTACAGACTTTATATCAAAGTGCCGAGGATTTACTGTCTGCGGAGATGCCGACTCGGTTCAGAAAATGCTGGCCGACGCAGACTTCGGTCAGGCCGATGTTCTTCTGCTTGATGTCTCACTGAAGGACTGTTCAGGAATTGATTTTCTGCCCCAGATATTTTCAAAATCACCCGCAGTCAAGGTAATAATGCTGAGCATGCATAATAAGCCGTTTATACTTAAAAGCGCCATCGAAAACGGAGCCATGGGCTACGTACTTAAGGATTCCGAACCCGAGGTGATAGAAGCGGCAATACACGCCGTCTGCAGCAGCAAACAGTACCTGGACTCAGCCCTGTCGGACAGCATCTTCAGCCTGCTGTCGGACAACACCAGCGGCACCGGAAAAGGCGGCTTGTACAATTCGCTGTCGCCGCGGGAACAGGAAGTGTTCCGGTTAATAGCGGAAGGTCACAGCCATGCCGCAATTGCCGAAAAACTGTTTATAAGCGAAAAAACGGTCAAAAACCACCAGACGAACATCCTGAACAAGCTCTACCTGCGGGCCAGCTCCGAAATCCACCCGCTGGCCGAAAAACTCGGGGTGATTTGAGGGTGCATAACCGCGACGAAAAAAAAGGGAATTACTTTACATACCCTATCCAACTTTCCCCTGGAATTATTCGTAGCTGAGAACTTTGTAAATGAACTTGATTTCTCGATCTTGAAACAATGGGACAAAAGCTATGTCGACAGTAATTTCAGAGAAATTGAAAACGAAAACCTGGAAGTCGTGAATGAGTTCAGCCGCTGGTTTTATAACTACTTTGACGGTATAGACCAAATAACCGGGAACGATGCTGTTAACCAAAAGTTTAAAAACGTTCTGGAGGTAAAAACAATGTTTGCTACAAAACTTGAAGAATACAAAAAAGAACTCCTTGCCGAAGGCCGTGAAGAAGGCCGCCAGGAAGGGATGCTCGTATCAGCCAAAAAACTCAAGGAGAAAGGTTTATCTGAGCAAAAAATAGCTGATCTGCTGGATCTTGATATTAAAGAAGTGAAGAATTTATAAAAACTATTTCTGCACATTTCTGCGGTTTACTAAGTGAAATCGATAGTTTCCCCACAGCCCGGGTATAACCTCCGGCACCAGGAATTGCAGTGAAAATGTGCCCGAACCGCCCGGCGGCGGCGACAGAGCCGGAAAAGCGGTTTGGATCAGCACATTGCAGCGGAAAGTCCGGCCGGTGCCCCTATGCTTTTTATGAACTTTCAGCCGAAGTTGTTACGGCACATCTCGATTATATCTTCTCGTCTGTCTACACCGAGCTTGTCGCGTATATGCCTGAAGTGGTTTCTAAGGGTGTGGTATGAGATGCCGAGCCTTTCGGCCAGCTGCTGTTCGGTTTCACGGTAAAGAATAAGTGCCTCAACAACCTCGAGCTCCTTCTTTGTAAGCCCCATCGCCTTCAGGTCGACCTTTTCGGTCATTTTCGTTATTTTACTGTCCAAGTCGGCAAGCCTGTCGGCAAGCATGGTACGTTCGCGCTTAAGCTGCTTCAGCTGTCCTTCAAATTCGCGGTTGCGCAGCACATAATCGGTTATCTCATCCTGGTAGATTATGTATGTTACCGCCAGAAACACGGCAAGGTAGATAATGGAATCAAGGCTGTGCATCACCCCGCTTCCGGCTCCATCCAGCCCGGCGGAAAACATTACGAGCGCAAACACAGCAAGCACAATAGCCAGAGTTTTTATCAGAAAGTGCTTTTTCAGAAAGCCGTATTTGAATGCAAGAAAAAAACCCAGTAAAATGAGGCCGAGACCGTGAATTGAATTGTAGGTATCGAGTATTGAAATAACCGCAGTTATAAACACAATCCAGGTTTGCAGTAATCGTAAAATTCTAAAATCACCTAAGCCTGTTGCGAGCGTCAAAGCAGATAATAGAATGTTTAAAAAAACAGCAGGTTTCCCTAATGCTTCAAATGCAGAATACTTTGATAGGTAATCTACAAAATTGATTAAAGCAACAAAGAAACCTGCCAAAAAAGCCAGAACAGCTATTTTTCGCTGAACATGATAGATTCTGTCATCCTTCGTCGCCGTCCCAGAAACCATTCATCCATTTCGGGGCAGTCAAAAGCCTCAATCTCCTTAACCAGGGATTCCTCTTCCGCTTCAAAGTTCCAGCTACGGTAAACAAGCGGGTTGTACTTCATATGCATGATATCATCTGTCCAGTCCTTTGCATATCCCCGGATCATCTGCAGCGCAAGCAGGTTCATGCCGCGTCTTATTATCTTTTCATCGCCGCCGTTGAAGTTTGCACCTTCAAACAGCCTGTCCATTATCGAAGCATCATCGTCAACATCATGCAGAAAAATATCCTTTGCTTCTCTTCGTGCAAGCTGGTATACCGCAACATGAGATACTGCCGTGCGCATCGGCTGCCTGCATCCGGCGATAAACGGAATAGCGGCAATAAGCTGTGCAGTTTTATTTTTGTAAAAATTCCGCTTTTCAGCCGCCGTCAGTTTAAACGCGTCACACATTGTGTTGACAACAGTGTGCCAGTCTGTCCTCGTAAGAGTACCCTTTTTCTTTTGCTCAATCATAAATGCTCTCTCCTTGGTTCACATTTTATTATTGGTTGAAACATAATCGTGTCAGATCAAAATGTGCTACGCAATAACACATCGGTGTCATATACGCTGAAAATGATA
>QKCC01000129.1 GCA_003245835.1 Spirochaetales bacterium
ATTATAAAATTAAATTACTTTTTATTTCATATATATTCTTTAAACATATCGAATATAGCTAAAAATCGACTAAATTCTTACTTATTTAATTATCTTATCTAAATTGTTATTACATATGTATAGTGTGCACATATGATACTTAAAATAAAGGTGCATTATTAATAATTGTTTATTCTTTTTGGTTTGCTACAATTCCACCATTAGGAATTACTAAAAAGGAGACAGATTATGGGAAAAAAAGAGAAAAAATTAATCCCTGACAACATCTCAGATGTCCGAGAGGTGGATGAAGACAGCGGTCTGCGTAAATTTAGAGGTTCGATAACCCCCTGGGGAGAGATAAAATCTTTCAAGGAAACCTTTAATTTCTTGTTGAGGCACGCGGCTATGCACGGTGTAGCTTATATAAATGCCTTTAAGATAGTGGAGCCGGATTACGAAACGCGACTAAATGCCATGTCGAAATTCTGGGGCGATCAGATGAAGTATACATGGGACAAGAAGAATGATCCTATCGGTGCCATTAAACATTTTGAAGAGCGCTATGATATTCCGCCTTTTCTGGAAAAGGGGCTTTATCGTTCCGCCTGCTTTGTTGATCAGGGAGATGAACTAATGCTGATGCCAGGCTATATCTGGTATGCAACTAATGATCGAATTGAAAAAGAGATCCATCGCTGTGATCTCGATATAATAGGGCCGGATGCATGTGACCTGTCAAACGGCGGCGGCTGCTGGTTCTGTAGAGGCATTGCTGATGTTGATTTCAATAATATGTTATCTCAGCGTAAGGGTTGCGGCGATCCCTATTGCCATGCACACCATGAAACCTATGCGAAGTACGGCGAAAACCCCGCACATAAAAGCGGTCACGATTGGGAAATGTGGGGCCCCGGTTTTGCTCCCCAGAGAGAACATGATCAGCATCCGCACAAGGCGGAATGTGACTACTTGAATACCGGTGAATTCGTTACCCCCCTAGGTTCAAGATTCACAGCAGGCGATATGTACCAGCTGTGTACGAAGATGCCGATGAACTATTCCGGTAATGCTGTCGGGGCTATGCGTGCCCTAACAAAAGAAGAGGACCTGCCTAAGATTTATGCAATCGTAAATGCCATGTTTGACACTGCCGGTAAAATGCAGTTCGCCGAATGGAACACTCGCAAAGCTGCCCGTGAGTGGTTGGGCGTGCCTAATGATGTTAGCGATGGACGCGTACTTGGTGGCTATATCAGCATGATTATGCAGGCAAGAAGCGTTGCCTGGAGTTTCGTGGAATTCAGCGAAGAGCGTACGATTGTTGAATGTGACGCTACGACACTGGCGATGTTCGGGCAATTTCCGGAATTCTATGAATCATACCGCGCTTATTTTGATGGTATGGCAAAAACGCTGGTGGATACGCAGTGGGTCGTCAAGCTGGATAAGAACGCACCTGAAGGCAAAGTTCGTTATGTAATTGAGAAAGGATTGTATGGCTATCGTCGTGAAAAGCCGGGCTATACATTCGAAAAGAAAACTTGTGAGGAGGTTTAAAAATGCATTACCTAAGTACTGATACAATTCTGAGAGAACAGCATCTGGCTGTTAGAAATAATGTGGGCTGGTATGATTTTACCCATAGGTTGCTGGAAATCTCCGGAGAAGATGCGCTTGCTTTCCTTGAAAAGATGTACATTGCCAACCTTTCCCGGGTAAAGGTCGGGGGTGCCAGGTACACTACCGCTGTCGATGAGGATGGTCTCATTATGGATGATGTTATCATTTTTCGTATAGAGGAGAAAAAGTTCTGGCTTTCAACACTTTTCATCCGCGATGCAATAGCACGATTTAACGAATACAAGGAAGATTCAAAGGTAGAATACAGGGATATAACCTCCGACTGGAGAATGTACTCGGTACAGGGGCAAAATTCCACAGCGCTTGTAAATGCCGTAGTGGACACCCCTGTAGACGATATGAAGTTTTTCACGATTCGGGACAACCTTATGAACGGCATTCCTGTGAAGGTTGCTCGCAGTGGTTATACCGGAGAGAAACTAGGTTACGAGATTTATATTGCCAAAGAGAAGATGGCTGAATTAGAAGCCAGGCTTTCTCAAAAAGGTGAGCAGATGAACGCCATGCACGTGACGGAAATAGATGCAATGGTTATGACTTGGGCGTGCGAGGCGGGCTTTGTTCTTATGACTGACATCTATAAGACAACTCCCTTCGAAGTAGGCTTCGAGAAGTCTATTGACTGGAGCAAGGATTTTATCGGCAAGGAAGCGCTTGAGGCAATGAAGGACCAGAATCCGTCACGGAAGTTGCTCGGTTTTACAGTGGCGGATGATAATGCCCTGATTTACGGAGGTCCGCATGGTGCTGAAATCAAGAAGAATGGATCAATCATCGGCCGCGCCACTAAATACACCTATGGTTATACAGTCGGCAAGAATATCGGCTATGCGCTGGTTGATACGAAATCCGCTAAAATCGGAGATACGGTATCGATTAACGGTTATGAAGCCGTTTTAACTGAAAGGTGTTTCCTGTAATACACGGCAGGGGCGGGGACTCAATAGTAACAAATATTTAAATTATTGTTTAACGAGTCTTCGCTTTACCTGTAAAACCCGGACTTATTAGAAGGAGGATTCTATTATGGTTAATAACAAAAAATTACATTACAGCTGGGTAATAGTGATATCGTGCTTCATAATTACAATGTTTATTCAGCTGCAAACGAACACCTGGTCTTATTTTCAGTTGCCCGTCACTACCGAGTTGGGTATTTCTTATGTTCAGTTCAGTATAAGCTCTATGCTTGCAACAGTGGCAAATATGGTTTTCGGTATTGTTCTGGCAAGCAGAATTGCAAAGGGAAATCTGCGTATGTATATGCTCGGCGGCGGAATCATTGCCGCTGTGCTATGGTTCCTGCAGGGGTATGCTACACAGATTTGGCAGATTTATCTTACTTACAGCTTACTCAGCTTCGCTCTTGCTGCAGTCTTGTATATTCCGATCAACATTCTGATGACAAACTGGTTTATCGATAAGAAGGCTATGGCGCTTAGCCTGGCAATTCTTGGCTCGTCAATCGGGCAGATGATCTTTTCCCCGGTTATTGCCGGCTTTATCGAAACCAATGGCTGGCGCCCTCTTTCCCGTGTTTACGGTATTGTAACCCTTGTCGCAATTTTTGTCGTTTTTTTGCTGGTAAGAAAAAGCCCGGCTGATAAGGGACTGGAACCGTATCGCAGCAATAAGAATTCATCAGACCAGGCGGCCGCTGCACAAAAACAGATGTGGATGGGACTTACAAAGAAGGAAGCTGTTAAAACCGGTACTTTCTGGCTGTTTGCTTTCGTGGTTGTCTGCGTTGGTATAATTGCTGCCGGTATCATTACACAGATTCCCACGTTCCTTGGCGAAAACCAGATTTCTTATGCCGTGCCTATGGTGGTGTATAGTCTCTGCGTTATACTTGGCAAGGTCACGATTGGTCCGCTTTTTGACAAGTTAGGAGTCTTCGGCGGTATTGTCATTTGTATGGTAATGATCATTTGCTCTTTGGTCGCGATGTTCTTTGTTTCAGCGAGCATTGTCTGGGCGTATGTTTCCATGGCCTTGTTCGGGCTTGGATGCATTGCCGGTGCGCTGGTTCCCCCGCTTATGGTATCAAACCTTTTTGGCGTCAAGGAATACGGCGGTATTTATGGATTTGCCAACTTCTTCTTCTATGGCGGATGTATGATCGGCTCGATCCTCACCGCAGGAATCCGCACAGCAACCGGCAGCTACAATGCCGCCTGGATTGTGTGTACGGCGATTTGTGCAGTCATTATCGTATTTTCCGGCATTTGTATAAAACTCAGTAAGAAACTCAAGGAAGCATATTAACCGTTTTCCCGGTATATAAAAGATGTACCGGGAAGCATTAGATCCGGTATTCATGAGGAACATTACTTTTTTAGAATACAGAATGCCGGATTTTTCAATAAATATGAAGATAAAATGGAGGGAAAAAATGTCTGGAATACTAAACGACAAGGTAGCAATAGTAACCGGTTCAGGCCAGGGTATTGGTTTTGAAATAGCAAAAGCGCTGGCGAAGGAAGGATGTAAGGTTATCACAAATAATAGAAAGCCTGGATCTTCGTTGATTGCCTTCGAAGACAGCAAGTTGGAGTTAACTACGGAGGAGCGTAAGTCTCTGGAAAGCTGTTCGGGTGATGCTAAAACTGCAGCTGATTATATTAAAAGTCAGGGAGGTGAAGCCACCCCATTTTTCGGGAATGTGAATACACCGGAAGTGGCGAAGGCTTGTATCCAAACGGCTATCGATACCTACGGCAGGATAGACATTCTAATAAACAATGCTCATTCAGCCTGGACCGGAAGTCTGACAAAAATGACGCCGAGGGAATGGCATCTGATCATTGATGCGAAATTGAACGGGGCTTTCTACATGGTAAATGCAGCATTACCATATATGTTGGAGCAGAGGTATGGACGTATTATGAATGCTTCCTCTGACGGTTGGCTCGGACTGATGGGAAAGTGTGCATATGGTGCCGCTTGTGCCGGCATATGGTCTTTCACACGGTCAATCGCTCAGGATCTGGAAGGGACAGGCATTACTGCAAACGCATATACTCCTAATGCAAAAACCAGAAGCTGGCACAGCATGTTGGCTGTTTATCGTTCGCAGGGAGTTCCTGTTGAGGCTATTGAAGCAGGTGCGCCGGAATCAATGAAGTATACCGCAGATCAGTTTGCTCCTTTCTTTGCCTATCTCGCCTCTGATAAGGCTGCTGATATAACCGGCCAGATGTTTAAAACGGGTGCGGACGGTCAGATTGGCATATGGTCTGATCCTGTAGTTGAGAATGACATCTGGACAGATAAAAGTCGAGCCTGGACCATAGAGGAACTGGTTGAAAGAGTTCCTGAACTGCTGACGGGCAGCCGGCACAGATCGACGATCGATTTACATTGATGAGCGTATAAAAAACTGCTTTTATCAACGACTATCGAATAGCGACACTAATAATGGAGGACAGAATGAAGTTAAATGGAAGAATAGCAATCGTAACCGGAGCAAGCTCCGGGATGGGACGTGAAATTGCTGTCGCTTTTGCCAGAGAAGGGGCGAAGGTGCTGGCTGTAGCCAGGCGCGAAGAAAGACTTAAAGAAATAGTAGACGTTGCATCAGCTTTACCTGGTGAAATAACGGCATATGGTGCCGATCTAAAAAATACTGATGCAGTAGAAAAAATGATAGATATAGCAGTAGAAAAATACGGAAAACTAGACATACTTGTGAACAATGCAGGAATGATGGATGACATGAGCGGAGTTGCTTCATATAAAGACAATATCTTTCAAGATGTTTTTTGTCTTAATGTACAGGCACTCTTTGTTGCATCAAGAAAAGCAATCAATTTGTTTGAAGCAAACGGCGGTGGAAACATCATTAACATTGCTTCCGTAGGCGGAATAAAGGGCGGAGCAGCCGGAGCCGTATATGTTGCAAGCAAGCATGCAGTAGTAGGACTTACGAAAAATACCGGATTCATGTACGGGGCAAAAAAGATTAGATGTAATGCTATCTGCCCTGGAGGCATTAAAACTGAGATTGGAACTTCAGAAAATCTGCAAAATGTTAATAAAGAAGATATGGGGCAGATTATCAAAGCCATGGCTACAAATCCTGGCGCAGGTGAAGTTGAACAGATTGCCTCTGTCGCTGTGTTTCTGGCTTGTGATGATTCATCATTCATTAATGGGCAGACAATTTCTGTAGACGGAGGTTGGACTGCTGCGTAGATAAATTGTTTTAACAGGAGGATTTTACATAATCCTCCCGTTTATCTATATCTATGATGACCACAATTATTGTTCTGTTTTTGGCAATTTTATCAAACTCAGAACGATGCATTTAAAATTATTAACCCAAAGAAACAATCTGCTTGTGCAATTTTGAGGAATATAAGTCTGTAATTTTTCGGAAATTAACCAATGGCAGATGTACTTTTGCAGGTTAACATAAATGACATAAATAAATTTAAAAACAAATAAGTTCTTTCCTACATTATAGCGAATGAAGAATAACCAAATTGTAATAAAGGGGAATTTGATGGAAACGGTTAAAATGAAAACAGATGTTCAAATTGCACAGGAAGCGCTGATGAAGCCTATTGCAGATATTGCCGCTGAGCTTGGAATCGAAGCAGATGAACTGGAGTTGTACGGCAAGTATAAGGCCAAGGTGTCGTTGGATGTTCTTAAGAGACTTGAAGGACGTCCGGATGCGAAACTTGTACTGGTAACAGCGATTAATCCCACTCCTGCAGGAGAAGGCAAAACAACAACTAATGTTGGTTTATCCATGGGGTTAAACAAGATCGGTAAAAAGACGATGACCACCCTCAGAGAGCCTTCGCTTGGTCCGGTGTTTGGTGTCAAGGGCGGTGCAGCAGGAGGCGGGTATGCTCAGGTCGTTCCGATGGAGGATATCAATCTTCACTTTACGGGAGATTTCCATGCGATTTCTTCCGCTCATAACCTGCTTGCAGCAATGCTCGACAACTCACTTCACCAGGGGAACCCTCATGATATCAACCCAAAGCGGGTTGTCTGGCGGCGTGTTGTTGATATGAATGATCGCGCGCTAAGAAATATCATCGTGGGTCTGGGAGCCAAAGCTGACGGGATAACACGACAGGATGGTTTTGACATCACTGTAGCGTCCGAAATAATGGCGATATTGTGCCTTGCTACCAGTCTTGAAGATCTTAAAAAGAGAATTTCAAGCATGGTAGTTGCGTATAATAATTTGGGTGAAGCTGTGACAGCCGGGGATCTCGGCGCGACCGGAGCTATGACTCTGCTTCTTAAAGACGCGATCAAGCCTAACCTGGTGCAGACTCTTGAGAATACTCCGGCGTTCATTCATGGCGGACCGTTTGCCAATATCGCGCATGGATGTAATTCGGTAATGGCAACAAAAATTGCATTGAAACTTGCGGACTATGTTGTAACTGAAGCCGGGTTCGGTGCGGACCTCGGCGCTGAGAAATTTTTCAACATAAAATGCCGCTATGCCGGATTGAGACCGGATGCAGTAGTTCTGGTTGCGACAGTTAAAGCGCTCAAAATGAACGGCGGAGTTGCTAAAAGCGATCTTGCCGCCGAGAACATTGAGGCTCTCAGTGAAGGTGTAAAGAACCTCGAGCAGCATCTCGAAAACCTGGCGCTATTCGGAGTACCTGCTGTAGTCGCTATAAATAAATTTTATACCGATACGGAAGCTGAAATTGATCTGATAAAGAAACGTTGTGAAGCACTCCGGGCTGATGTAGTACTTTCGGAGGTTTTTACAAAGGGCGGTGATGGAGGAGTTAAACTTGCTGAAAAAGTTGTTGAACTCTGTGAAAGCGGAAAAGCCGATTTTCACACGCTCTATGACAGCAACATGAGTATTGAAGAAAAAATCAATGAAATTGCAGGATCCATTTACAGGGCCGATGGAGTAGATATTACAGCGGCTGCGAAGAAACAGATAGAGGATATTGAAAAACTCGGGTTGGACAAAATGCCGATATGCATGGCAAAAACACAGTATTCATTTTCTGATAATGAAAAACTGCTCGGAGCTCCGAAGGGTTTCAGGGTTACAGTCCGGGAAGTAAGGGTTTCTGCCGGCGCAGGTTTTATTGTAGCGATTACCGGGGCGATCATGACGATGCCCGGGCTGCCGAAAGTTCCTGCCGCCTGCGGTATGGATATCAGTGAAAGCGGTGAGATTACAGGTTTATCCTGAGAGGTGTTGGAATGGGGATTCTACTTGAAGGAAAGCCTGTTGTTGAATCTCTGAGGGAGGATTTGAAGGAGAGGATTGATACGCTTAAAGGCCAGAGCATTAATCCGACACTTCTTATCCTCCGTGTAGGGGATAGGGAAGACGATATATCATATGAAAAAGGAATACTGAAAAATTGTGAACGAATAGGTTTATCCTGCCGGCGCGAAGTTTTGCCGGCAGACATAACTACGGCTGAGCTGATAAAAACAATTGAGCATGCCAACCGAGATGCGGCAATGCACGGGATAATGCTTTTCAGGCCGCTGCCGAATCATCTTGACGAGGAGTTGATCTGCAGAACAATTTCACCCGGGAAGGATATTGACTGTATGAACCCGGCGAACCTTGAAAAGGTTTTTGAAGGAGCTTCCGGAGCATTTGCACCCTGTACTCCCGAAGCGGTTATGGCGATGCTGGATTATTACAAGATTCCTCTTGAAGGAGCTTCAGTAGCAGTGGTAGGGCGCAGTACTGTTGTAGGTAAACCGCTTGCGATGCTTCTGTTAAATAAAAACGCTACCGTAACAGTCTGTCACTCTAAAACCAAAGATCTTCCAAAGGTAACTGCTGCAGCCGACATCGTCATCGCCGCAGTAGGACGAGCAAGGTTTATGGATGAAAACTTTTTCAGCTCAGAGTCTATTGTGATTGACGTAGGAATAAATAACGGCGGTGACGGTAAGATATGCGGCGATGTTGATTTTGACAAAGCCATCGAAAAGGTGAAGGCTATTAATCCGGCCGTAGGCGGTGTCGGTCTGATAACGGCAACCATTTTGCTGGGACATACCGTTACTTCCTGCGAGAATCAGGGTGAATACTGGACCAGAGAGGTCGGATGATGCTGGAAAATAGCTGTATTGATTTTATAGATTTACTGTCCTCCAAAGCGCCCGTCCCCGGCGGGGGCGGAGCTTCCGCATTTGTCGGTGCTGTGGGGCTTGCTCTGGGCAGTATGGTGGGCAACCTTACCGTCGGAAAAAAGAAATATTCTGATGTTGAGAACGACATTAAAAAGCTTCTGGAACGATCTGAAAAGATATCAATCCGATTGAAATATCTTGTTGAAGAGGACGCAAGGGTTTTCGGTCCGTTATCAGATGCATACAGGATGCCCTCGGGTACGGAAGAGGAAGCACGGGAAAAAGATGAAGCGATGCAGACTGCCCTGATCGAAGCTTCACGGATTCCTTTGGAAATTGCGGAATACTGTCTTGCAGCCTTGACACTTCTTGAAGAGTATGCCGAAAAGGGAAGCACACTGGCCGTCAGCGATGCAGGTGTCGGAGCGCTGTTCTGTAAGGCAGCCCTTCAGGGCGCAGGGCTGAATGTTCTGATTAATACGGGAATCATGAAAGATAAAAAACTCAAAGCTGACCTGGAGAACAAACTTAATGAACTTGAGACTGCCGGGACTGCGAAGGCCGAAATTATTTATTCGAGGGTACGCAGGCAAATACAGAAATAAAATATCGGAGATTGGATTATGAGTGAACTGAACTTTTTAACACCCCCGCAGATCGCGGAGGAAACAATAAAAAACGGTATCAAAAAAACATTATTGCCGGTTTCAAAAATGCTGCTTCTTGGCTTTCTTGCAGGGGCGTTTATTGCCTTTGCAGCAGAAGGATCCAACATGGCAGCATTCAACCTGTGGCTTAATGCTGATACCTACGGACTCGGAAAAGCTCTCGCTGGTGCGATTTTCGGCACAGGGCTGATGCTTGTGATAATTGCAGGTGGGGAGTTATTCACAGGTAATGTACTCATACTTGCAAGCGTAATGCATAGAAAAATTACAATAGTAAAGATGCTTAAGAACTGGTTTTTTGTTTACATAGGCAATTTTATCGGTTCGGTCTTTATTGCTTGGATGATGAATAAAAGCGGATTATTCAGCTGCAGCGCATCAGGTCTTGGTGTGATTACAATTAAAATTGCAAGTTACAAAGTAGGCCTTTCTTTCGGAAAAGCATTTTTTCTGGGACTCATGTGCAACTGGCTTGTCTGCCTGGCTGTGTGGATGGCCTGGGGCGCAAAAGATATTACCGGAAAGATTTTTGCAATTTTCTTTCCAATCTGGCTTTTCATCACGTCAGGGTTTGAACACAGTGTAGCCAACATGTATTACATCCCCGCCGGAATCATGGCTAAAGGTAATCAGGCTATGGCGGATGCGGCATTATCACACGGCATGACTCAGGAACTGCTGAACCTCCTGAACTGGAAAACATTTATCATTAATAATCTTCTTCCGGTAACCCTCGGTAATATTGTTGGAGGCGGAGTATTTGTAGCCTGTATTTACTGGTTTTGTTATCTTCGTGACAACGCATCTGTTAATGTCGAGTCGTCAGTTAATGATTGATTCAGGTAAAATAATTCAGGCAGTAGAAATGATTCTCGAGGCGATAGGAGAAGATCCTCAGCGGGAAGGATTAAAGGGAACTCCCTCACGGGTTGCGCGTATGTATTCTGATATTTTCCGGGGACTTCATGAATCACCTGGTAAATATCTCGAATGTGTTTTTCATGAGGATCATGATGAAATGATACTTGTCAGGGATATTCCTTTTTATTCAATGTGTGAGCATCATCTGCTGCCTTTTATTGGAACTGCACATGTCGCATATATTCCCTCGGACGGGCGAGTAACAGGATTGAGTAAACTGACGCGGGTTGTTGAAACAATAGCCCGTAAACCTCAGCTGCAGGAGCGGCTTACAAAACAGATTAATGAGACGATAACTGAAAGTCTGAATCCGCAGGGAGTTGCTGTTGTAGTTGAAGCTGAGCATCTCTGTATGAGCATGCGCGGTGTGAAAAAACCCGGTGCAAAGACTGTTACTTCTTCAGTGAGCGGCAGGTTCAGAAGTGATGCCAGAACGCGCTCTGAGTTTTTCGCGCTTATAAATAAATGAGAGGATTGTCATGCTTCCATATGTAGAACGTAGTCTTGTAATAATTAAGCCTGATGCTGTGAAGCGCGGATTGTCAGGGTGCATAATAGAAAGATTTGAAAAAGCCGGGCTCAAGATTACAGCAATTAAAAAAGTAAAATGTAATATTGAACATGCTCGGGAGCACTATCCTAAAACTATATCTCAGCTGAACCAGATGGGTAATAAAACCCTGGAAACCTACCGGAAAATTGGAATAGATCCCGCAGCGATATTAAATACTGACGACCCCTATAAAATTGGTGAAATAGTGCACGAATGGAATGCCGAATTTTTATCATCTTCGCCAATAATAGTGATGGTTCTGGAAGGTGTGCATGCTGTAAAGAAAATAAGAAGCATTTGCGGGAAAACAATGCCCATTGATGCCGCACCGGGAACAATTCGCGGAGATTACGCCAGCACTTCACCTGCGGTTTCAAATGCGCAGAAAGCAGCTGTATATAATCTGGTCCATGCGTCAGATAACGAGAATGACCCTGATGAACCTGAAAAAGAGATACGTCACTGGTTCACTGATGATGAAATATTCAGCGATTATCAGCGGGTTGAATGGGACGCAATGTATAAAAACTGACCGTTCAGCTGCTGTATCTTACCGTTCGGCAGAAATCCATGGTGTGCTTCCACGACATTGTTTATCCTGTCTGTATATTCTTAAAGAGAGGAGCGCCTGAAATGGAAATTGTAAATTCTGAGAATCTTTATTACCCGGACAGAAAATTTGCGGAGGACGCGAATGTAACCGGATATTCGCCGGAAATGGACTACCAGATGTTCTGGGAGAAGGAAGCGGGGAAACTTCACTGGTTCAAAAAATGGAATGAAGGCAGGCCTCTTTCTGGCGATGCCCCGTTTTTTAAATGGTTTGAGAATGGGAAGATAAACGCATCATTCAACTGTATCGACAGGCACCTGGACGGATGGAAAAGAAATAAAGCTGCATTGATTTTTGAAGGAGAACCCGGTGACCGGCAGGTTATGACATATCATGATCTGTACCGGGAAGTTACCCGTTTCTCCAATGTTCTTAAGAAAATGGGTATTAAGAAGGGTGATGTTGTAACTATATATCTCCCAATGATTCCAGAAGCCGTAATTGCAATGCTCGCCTGCTCACGAATCGGTGCTCCGCATAGTGTTGTTTTCGGGGGGTTCTCCTCTAATGCGCTTGCTGACAGGATAAACGATTCTAATTCAAAGCTTGTTGTGACCGTAGACGGATACTGGCGTAGGGGCAAAGTCATACCGGCGAAGACGAATGTGGATAAAGCAGTAGATTCCTGTGAATGTGTTGAGAATTTACTGGTCGTCAAAAGAACAGGGCACCATATATTTATGGAACAGGACCGTGACCACTGGTACCACGAGCTTATGGACTGGGCTTCAATAGGCTGTGAACCCGAACCGATGAATGCGGAAGATATATTGTTTCTGCTCTACACAAGCGGAACTACAGGCAAACCAAAAGGAATTGTTCATTCAACCGGGGGGTATCTTACCGGCACCGCAACGACTCATAGAAATGTTTTTGATATTAAAGACACTGACGTTTACTGGTGTACTGCCGACATAGGATGGATCACAGGGCACAGTTACATTGTTTACGGGCCGCTTTTAAACGGTTCAACAATTCTCATTTACGAGGGGTCCCCCGATTATCCCGAGAAGGACCGTTTCTGGGAAATTATAGAAAGTTACGGTGTTACTGTTTTGTATACAGCACCTACAGCCATTCGTCTGTTTATGAAATGGGGAAAAGAGTATGTGGAAAAACATGATATTTCTTCTTTGAGACTACTGGGAACCGTTGGTGAACCAATTAACCCTGATGTCTGGAGGTGGTATCACGAGACTGTCGGCCACGGACGATGTCCCATTGTTGATACCTGGTGGCAGACTGAGACCGGAAGCATAATGATTTCTCCGCTTCCCGGAGTTACGCCTACTAAGCCGGGATCCGCTACAATACCGCTTCCGGGAATAATAGCTGATATCGTCGATGAAAACGGAGTATCTGTGTCGAAGGGTGGGCACGGATACCTTGTTGTAAAGAATCCATGGCCGTCGATGCTGCGCGGGATACACGGCGATATGGAACGGTATGTCGATGTATATTGGAGTGAGTTTGACAATATGTATTTTACCGGTGACGGTGCAGTAAGGGATGAACATGGGTATTTCTGGATTACGGGACGGGTGGATGATGTTATCAATATCGCAGGGCACCGTATAGGCAGTGCAGAGGTTGAAAGCGCTGTAATCGGCAGCGAGATGGTTGTCGAAGCCGCAGCAGTTGATATAAGCGATGATATCAAGGGGCAGGCTCTTACGATTTTTGCTGTACTGAAAGAAAGCGTAGAGGCTTCTTCCGAGGTCGAGCAAATCCTTATGGAAAGCGTTATGTCAGATATCGGCAAATTCGCAAAACCCGAGAAAATATATTTCATCAGGGATTTACCGAAGACAAGAAGCGGCAAGATAATGCGGCGTGTACTTCGCGACATAGCTGAAGGCCGTGAACCTGGAGATTTGAGTACCCTGGTGGACAGGGCCGCGGTTGATGAGCTTTTAAGAGAACAGCAGCTTGTTAAGACTGCAGGATAAATATGTGTTTTACAGCCGGGGTGGCACGGCTGTTTCCAATCAGGGAAAGAAAGATAATTTGTGTAAAAAAGGCGGTTAATTGAAAAAAAAACACCGGAACGAATTTCTTAAGAAATACAAGTGCCCTATTTCTCTGATTGTGGTAATTCAGTCGGTTCTGTTCATATGGCTTTGTTTCCGTGGGCCTGAACAGGCCCTGAATTACCTGTTGATTTTTTTGTTCTTCAGTGGCTGCACTATTATAATGTTGTTAATTGTAAGAAAAAGTTATCCTGAACAAGTTGCAGGCGGATTATCAGCGATTGAAGATACAATGAAACTTGCCGAAATCACTATGCCGTATCTACGTGAAGGTCTCGACAGCGAATCGGCAATGACAATAGTAAAGATAATACGTAATATCAGTAACATCCCGGCTGTGGGGATAACGGATAAGAAAAATGTGCTCGCATTTATAGGTGAAGGTTGTGAACATCATCCCGCAGGATACCCGATTCGTACGCAGGCAACACTTGATGCAATAATAGACGGGCAGCTGCATATTATAAAAAATAAAAATGAATTCAACTGTAAGGTAAAGGATTGCGTTTGTCCTCTCGACTCGGCGATTATAGTTCCGCTTTTTAATAAGATTGAGGTGATTGGATGCCTGAAATTTTATTATCTCGATAAATCAGAAATGTCTGAAGAACAGATTCGCCTGGCTGTTGGTATGGGTAAACTTCTCACTATGCAGCTTGAGCTTGCAGATTTTGAACGACAGCGGCAGCTTACAACGGAGGCCAAGCTTGATGCGCTGCAGGCCCAGGTAAATCCGCATTTTCTGTTTAACGCTCTTAACACCGTTAATATGTATATAAATAAAGATCCAGTGTTCGCCCGAAAACTGATGGTCAAGTTATCGACATTACTTCGCTACCTTATGAATGAAAAGAGAAGGCTGATTCCTTTGTATAAGGAGATACAATATGTAAAAAATTATGTCACAATTGAAAATGCAAGATTTCAGAACAAGATAGAGGTTCGGTTTAATATAGACCCGCGCTTTGATAAGATCGAGATCCCGGTCTTATCAATTCAGCCGCTGGTGCATAATTCAATTATACATGGAATCTTACCGCAGAACAGGCGGGGGGTAATTGATGTTTCGGTTATTAAATTGAATGAGTCAGTTCAGATCTCTGTAGCAGACAATGGTATCGGCATAAGTGGAAGCGATTTGCAGAATATTTTCAATCCGGGTTTTGGTACTGGATGCGGTATCGGCATTTCCAATGTTGATGAGCGAATGCGGCTTCTTTACGGTGACCGTTACGGTATCCAGGTAAGAAGTCAGCTTGGAGCAGGGACAACAGTGATTTTAAAGATTCCTATAACCGAGAAGGCGGAGGCTTGATAATGAAATTGAGGGCATTGATTGTTGATGATGAATATCCTGCACGGGAAGAAGTGAGATATCAGCTTCAGCAGTATGACAACATTAAGATCGTGGGCGAGGCAGCAACAGTGGATGAGGCAATATCATTGATCACCGCGCTTGAGTATGAGCTTGTTTTTCTGGATATCAATTTTCCAACCGGCAACGGTATTGATCTTGGTCATGAAATAAGAAAGATGTTAAAACCTCTCCAGATAATATATATAACAGCTTATGATGAGTATGCGGTAAAAGCTTTTGATGTAAATGCTATTGACTATATTCTTAAACCGATCGATCCGGACAAGTTCCGGCGTGCAATCGAAAGAGCCGAGGTTACGCTTGAGGGAAATAAGAGGCGGCCGCAAGATTTCGGAGATGACTTAAGAATCGTTTCGGAGCTGTCTTCGCTGCATTCAGCATCAACAGTTATGAGATTGGCTGCTGAAAAGAACGGCAATATTAAATTGATAGATCTCAATGATATTTTTTTTGCTTACAGTGAAGATAGCTACATATTTATTAAGACATTTGATGATGTAATGATTACGCGTTATACAATGACTGTGCTTGAAGAAAAACTTGTCGAAAAGAATTTCTTCAGAGCACACCGGTGCTATCTTATAAATCTGGATAAAATCAAGGAGATCTCTCCGATGTTTAAGGGAGCCTGTATGTTGATAATGTCGGATAAGTCCAATAGTCAAATTCAAGTCAGCAGACGTAAGGCAGGCGAACTCAAAGAAATCTTTGATCTGTAGAAATACTTTTTAAACTGATTTTTTATATTCAAATGGCTATCCGATATGAATAGCCATTTGAAATATTGTAACAAGATTTATTAACTTTGCATTTTAATTTTCGAGAACATTGAATCCTTCGGGAATCCTTATATCTTCACGGGAATCCTTATATCTTCAACCAACTTCTGAATATTCTCAGGCGGTGCTTCGGTAAGCCTGGAAACCGTAAGTGATACGCTTATATTTAAAAGCATACCGATAACTCCGATGCCCTGGGCATTGATTCCTGCAAAGTTATCGATAACCGGCTTAACAGTTCCAAGGATAATATTGGATTTCATCAACAGAATCATAATCAGTGTGAATCCGAGTCCTGCAATTATGCCGCTGGTCGCCCCTTTTTTGTTCATCTTCTTGTCGAATATCCCCATCAGAATGCTTGGGAATATACTTGCTGCCGCCAGGCCGAAAGCGAGCGCTACGACCTCACCGACAAACCCGGGCGGATTGATGCCAAAATAACCTGCTGCTGCAACAGCAGCCAGAATGGCTAACCGTGCTACAAGCATTCGTTCCTTTTCGTTTGCGTCTTTTCTGAAAATCATATAGTAGATGTCATGCGAAACGGCGCTCGACATGGCGAGCAGAAGCCCCGCAGCGGTTGAGAGTGCGGCTGCGAGCCCTCCGGCTGCAACAAGCGCGATAATGAACGGACTGAGATTAGCAACTTCCGGGGTGGAAAGTACGATGATATCCTTGTCTACAATTATTTCATTTGTATCACCAGTGCCCATATTAAGGGTTCCATCGCTGTTTTTATCTGTGAGCGTCAGCAGACCGGTATTCTTCCATTTCTGGACCCAGCTGATTTTTTCGAGTTCTTCAACAGATTTGCCGTTGAGACTGTTGATCAGGTTATATTTGGCAAAGGCTCCGAGTGCCGGGGCTGTTGTATAAAGCATTGCGATAAACAGAAGTGCCCATACCCCGGACCATCTTGCGGCTTTGACAGTTTTTACCGTGTAGAACCTGATTATTACATGCGGAAGTCCGGCTGTCCCAAGCATCAGCGCAGCGGTCATCATGAACATGTTCAGTTTTGAATAGTGCTGAAACGGCATAAGATACTCTTTTAAGCCCAGATCTACCTGTATACTTGATAGTTTCTCAGTTATATCTGTTGCAGTCAGTGCAATTTGAGGGATTGGTATACCCGTCAGTTTTTTCGACAATGCAAACACAGGTATCAGAAATGCTATTATAAGAACCCCAAACTGTACTACCTGGGTCCAGGTTATTCCTTTCATTCCGCCGAGTACCGCGAAGAAAGCTACTATGCCCATCCCGACAAAGACTCCTGTTTTTATATCTACCTGCAGAAAACGGCTGAAAACAATTCCTATCCCGCGCATCTGTCCCGCTACATAGGTCAGCGAAATAAAGATGGTTGCGATTGCCGCTACCGCGCGCGTTGCGTCAGACTGATAGCGGTCTCCGATGAAATCAGGAATTGTAAACTTTCCGTATTTACGCAGGTATGGTGCAATAAGTAATGTAAGCAGTACGAAACCTCCGGTCCAGCCCATGAGATAGATTGAACCGTCATACCCGAGAAACGATATCAGCCCCGCCATTGAAATGAAAGAGGCGGCTGACATCCAGTCAGCGGCTATTGCCGCACCGTTAGCAACCGTCGGAATCCCGCGATTGGCAACAAAAAAGGTTTTAGTATCGGATACCTTTGATTTGATACCCACGAATATGTACATGCCGAATGTGAGTACAACTATTACTATCGTATATATTTCTACCTTGTCCATCAGACCATAACCTCCTCAGCGACTGGTTCCGGGGCTGCGTCAGCAGCTTTTAGCCATTCTTCGATTGCAGCGGACTCTGCCTCTTCTATGGATGAGGTTATTCTGTTCATCCCTACCGCATATATTATGAGCAGCCCGAGAAATATGATAATAGTTCCCTGCTGGCCGAACCAGAATGGAAGGCTCGTACCCATAAACGGAACAGTACTTAGTTCATCACCAAGCAGAATTACAATCCCGTACGAAACGATAAACCATACAGTAAGCAGAATACTGATAAGTTTGAGATTTCGTCTCCAGAATTTCCATGCTTCGTTTTGTGTAATGTTTTTCATCGCTGTTTCTCCTTTACAATCGATTTACATGTTTATCGCATTCAAAGGGGAAGCACAGCAATTAATAATCTTTGAGTGGTAATAATTGAGTGTGGAGCGGTAGTTTTTTTAATTTTCAGTGTTCTGATTGTATACGGAAAAGAGAAAAGCCAAACAAAAAAAGCGGTCATCCTGTAAAGGAAAACCGCTTTTCTATAGCCACCTGTCAGATTCGAACTGACGACCCCGAGATTACAAGGCGCCGATTTGGGCTAATCAACAACTATCATCCGTTATCAACGGCGTCATTAACTGCTTATATAGTAAGACCTTATTTGGTTGCTGTCAAGTCAGGAGTCATCAGCAGTATTCAGGTGAAATCAGTAGAATCGGCTAAATTCGGCTGTTTTTCTTACACTATAGTCTGACACTTGGCCGAATTTGCTGAATTTTAGGGGGTGTAAGAAAAAGTCTCGGGGTGAAAGTAGGGGTGGCTAATTTTTCTTACAGTATGCAAAATTTCGCTGAGTATAGCTGTGTAAGGAAAAGTCTCGGGA
>QKCC01000044.1 GCA_003245835.1 Spirochaetales bacterium
GGGCTGATAGGGTATCTGTTGATAGTCATAACCCGTACCAGCCTGTCCGGGCCGACCTTCGCTGCAATTCTGACCATGATGGGGTTTGGATTATTCGGGAAGACTCCGCTTAATATCATTCCGGTGATAGCCGGAGTCTACCTTGCTTCCAGGTATGCATTTAAAACATTTAAAGAATATATCATCATTGCCCTATTCGGAACTGCAATGGGTCCGCTGGTAAGTACAATTGCTTTTGAGCTGGGACTTCCGCTGTATGCAGCATTACCTGGAGGGATTATAGGCGGATTGATAGCGGGTTTTTTTCTGCCGCCTATAGCTGTAGCCATGCTTAACCTTCACCAGGGTTATAACCTCTATAATATGGGTATGACCTGCGGTTTCTTCAGCCTTTTTGCAGCGGGTCTGATAAAGGCTGGAGGCTACAGCCTTAATGGAGAACTCTACTGGGCTACGTCAATCGGTATTTTTGAGGTTCTTCTTGTGCCTGCGCTCTCTGCTCTGCTGATAATAATGGGCTTGCTGAGAGGGGCTGCCGCCGGAATAAGAAACCTTGTTAAGATTCAAAAGATTACCGGCCGGCTGCCTTCGGATTTTATTTCATCCACCTCTCTCGGCGGAACCTTAATAAACAGCGGCTTGATCGGTCTGGCTGGTTCAGCATACATTCTGTTTGCAGGCGGAGATTTTAACGGCCCTGTGATCGGAGGGCTTCTGACTATTATGGGTTTTGGCGCTTTCGGTACACATCTTAAAAATTCGTGGCCGGTGGCTGCAGGTGTTGTTCTTGCAGCCCTGGTATTCGGAAAGCCTCTGTCTTCACCGGGTGTTCAGCTTGCAGTTATATTCGGAACAACCCTGTCGCCCATAGCCGGTCAGTTCGGTTTTATTCCGGGCATTATAGCCGGGTTTCTTCATCTTGCGGTTGTTTTGCAGACAGGAAACTGGCAGGGTGGAATAAACCTTTATAATAATGGTTTTTCAGGGGGGCTTACTGCTTCACTTATAATTGCTGTTGCCCAGTGGTACAGATCAACCAGAAAGGATAATTACAGAAAATGAAACGAAGGGAACTAATAACACACCTCATCAGCGAAATTTCAGAATACATTCTTGAAAGTGATCCCATGCGGATGGTAATCTCGCTTCATCAGGAGGAAGACGGACTTCACCTGAGTGTAATGGATGACGCTGAGCACAGCGATGAAGAAATTGAGCGAATGGAAAGAGATCTGAACAGTCAGAAACGCCCGGAACTTTCAGGATATTACGGGGCTATGACGGATCATTCTTTCATGGGGACTGCAAGACTGAGTCTTCTCGGATGGCAGGTCAAACATACAGATATCACCAGAATCGACAAGGGGATCAAGATTGATTTCTGGCTGGGCGGTGACCGCTTTGACAGCCGTAAATTCACTATCCCTGAAAACAAATAACCTAAGGATTATTGATTGAAATTTCTAAAGAAGAACTGGTTTATACTTGGGATTTTTACTGCACTTCTGCTTGGAACTCTCTTCAGCGATTTTGGAACGCGGCTGAATACCGGTTCGCACTTCAGCACACTGCTTGTCGTAATTATCTTCGTTATAACCGGCGTAAAACTTCCTGTTTCTGCTATCAGGAACGGCCTGAAAGATATCAGGGTACATATCTATATTCAGCTTTTTATTTTTGCACTTGTGCCCGCATACTTCTATTTTTCATCAATGCTTTTCAAACGGAGCTTCGGACCGGAAGTCATGGTTGGGATCTACGCGCTTGCGTGCCTGCCCTGTACTATTTCGAGCTGTATTGTTTTTACCCAGTCATCGGGCGGTAACGTTGTAGCGACTGTATTCAATGCGGCATTTGCGAATGTGATTGGTGTTATTGTCTCGCCGCTGCTGCTTTCACTGATGCTCCGGACGTCTGCCGGGACACTGCCTGCCGGAGAGCTTGCCGCGGTCTTCAAAAAGCTAGTGCTGATGATGCTTGTTCCAATAGCCGGCGGACAGCTGCTCAGGTTCTTTGTCGCACGGGCAGCTGACCGCATAAAAAAAGAACTCGGGGTAATCAGCAACGTGTTTATTCTGATGATCCTGTTTTTCGCTTTTTCAAAGAGTGCGGGAGACCCTCTCTTTACGAGTAATCTGCGCTCGCTTCTGCTGCCTTATATATACCTTGCATTGTCGTTTCTGCTGCTGAATGCCGCTGCAACAGGCGGTGCTGTGCTTCTTAACTTTAAAAAGGAAGACCGGATCTCGGTTACGTTCACCGCGCCGAAAAAAACGCTCGCCATGGGGGTCCCGCTTTTAAGCACGTATTTCGCGTCAAACCCGGAACTTCTCGGCATCGCGCTGCTTCCGCTTATTTTCTATCATCCATGGCAGCTTTTTATTTCGGGACTGATTCAGAATTTTATAAACAGAAAGAACTGACGTTTTCCGCTATTCGGCTATCAGAAAATAACTGCCTTCAGCTATACTTCCCAGGGTTGAAATCAGTCTTATAAGTTTTCTGCTGAATGTCAGCGCGTCAGCCTCGGACCTTATGCGGTGTTCGACAAGAAAATCCGCAGTCTGCCGGGCGACCCGTTCGGCGGTATCTTTTGAATTCTGTTCATTGATCCCGATGACTCTGACTTTGCCGCTTACCATCTGACCTATGACGTATTTTTTGTCGGTAAAAAGGAACATTGTATCACTTTGATCACCGATTTTGTAAAGAGAATACCCAAGGAACGGAATAGGGGCTTCAAGCTCGACTTCTGCCCTGATATAAACATCTTTTCCGGCATACCTGTCCGGATCCTCTTTAATTCCCTGAAGTGAGGTCGCGCAGCTGTTGAGCAGAACAAGGACGGCTGGGATTAAAAAAACTGCAATCTTTTTCATGTTCTAAGAGTATCCTTGGGCGGGTAAAAAATCCATAATGTTGATGCATAATAGTGAAATTAACGCTATTATTATTCATGCTTTATTTCATCGTCGCTGCCGCAGCTTTAATTTTGATAGTAGTTACAATCAATACAGTATCGGCCGGCCGAACAGCTGATACCCACCATTATCGGCCAGAACCGGCGTCGCACGAAGAGCTTGTAAGGCTTGCCGGGGCAATCCGGATTAAAACCGTCTCTCACCACGACCAGTCAAAAAATGATGTTTCGGAATTTTCGAAGTTTCAGCAGTTCCTGGTGAATACATACCCCTTATTTCATCGGACGGCTGAGCGTCACCTTCTTAACGAATATTCAATAATATATAGGTGGCAGGGAGCCAATGAAGCTCTTCCGCCGGTACTTCTTACTGCGCACTATGATGTAGTGCCCGCCGACAGTACAAAGTGGAGCGTCTTGCCTTTTGCCGGGGTCGTTAAAGACGGTTTTCTATGGGGCAGGGGTACCATTGATACGAAGAATACGCTCATTTCATGCATGGAGGCGGCGGAACAGCTCTGCTCCGATGGGTTTACGCCTGAACGCACAGTGTATTTTGCGTTCGGCGGCGACGAAGAGATCTCGGGCGCGTTCGGTGCAAAAAAAATGGCTGCATGGTTTATCGAACACAATATTCACTTTGACTGGATGTGGGATGAAGGGGCCATCACCGGCGATGGTCTTCTGCCCGGAATGCTGAAAAAACTCTCGCTGATAGGCACCGCCGAAAAGGGGCAGGTTAACATTAAGCTTGAAACCAGGTCGGCAGGCGGCGGGCACGCTGCTATGCCTCCGCGTTTCACAGCAACAGGAAGGATTGCCCGTGCTGTCGCAAGGATCGAGGCTTCACCCTTTCCGCTGCGGTGGATAAAAACGACGAGGGTCTTCTTTAAAAGAATGGCTGCTGCCGGAGTCCTGCCGTACAGAATAGCATTGTCCAATTTATGGCTCACCGGCGGGCTGATTAAAATGATGATGGGCCGAAGCCCCAATTCTGCGGCCCTGCTGCGCACGACTACAGCCCCCACCGTTATAAGCGGCAGCAGTAAAGAAAATGTACTGGCCGATTCGGCCTCTGCAGTCATCAACATACGCATCCTGCCGGGCGATACTATTGACGGGGTAGTCCGGAGGGTAAGTCAGACTATTTCAGATAAAAACGTAAATGTCGGTGTTCTGCAGAATTCCGGTGCTGAAGAAGCATCCGAAGAATCTTCGATCACCTCGGAGGGGTACAGGTTCCTTGAAAAAATGCTGAATGAAACAATACCTGATTCGGTTGTTCTTCCCTACCTGGCTACCACCGCTTCGGATTCGCGGAATTACTCGGAATGCTGTACCGACACCTACCGATATGCGCCGATGATCCTTAACCAGGAAGAACTTGACCGCATACACGGAGTTGATGAAAGAATTAGCTTTGAGAATTTCGGTCTGGGCATACGCTGTTATAAAACATTAATAAAAATGCTGTAAGGAAAGATTATGAGTGAAAACAAATCCAGTATGAAAATCGGTAAAACCGCCTTTATCGGAGCTGCAGGAATTATCCTGCTTCTGATGATTGTTTCCGGAATTCTGACGCTTGTTCTGCCGTCCGGGCAGTATGAGAGGGTAATTGTTGACGGCAGAACAATGATTGTTGCCGATTCGTACAACGCGATCGATAAACCTGATTACCCTGTCTGGAGATGGATTACCGCGCCCGCTGAGGTTCTCGGTGCCCCGGGCAATATTGCCGTAATCACTATTATACTTTTCATTATTTTTGTAAGCGGATCGATCGCTATTCTTGAAGGTGCCGGGGTAATGAAGGACCTTGTTGCAAGGCTTGTTGAACGGTTCCGGCAGCGGAAATACCTGCTTATGGCAATAATGATCTTCATGTTTATGTTTCTGGCATCATTCCTCGGAATTTATGAAGGTCTTGTTCCGATGATAATCTTTATTGTTCCGCTTGCGTTCTCGCTCGGCTGGGACTCGCTTACGGGGCTTGGAATAAGTCTGCTTCCGCTCGCGTTCGGCTTCGCTTCAGCTGTTACCAACCCGTTTACGGTTGCGATTGCGCAGGGTATCGCCGAGCTGCCGCTTTTTTCCGGGTCATGGCTCAGGATAATCTTTTTTGTACTCGTCTATTTTATTATCTACTTTTTTGTATCAAGGTATGCGAAGAAGGTTGATTCAAACCCCGAACGCTCGCTCGTGTATAAGGAAGATCAGGCGCGCAAGGCCATGCAGAAGCCGGAAGAGAGCAGTTCGGCTCTCGAGGCCTCACATCCGGGGATGAAAAAGGCTCTTATCTGGTTCGGTGTCTGCATGGGCGTAGCAATTACATTTGTTATACTTACATCGGTTATTCCTGCCATCAGCGATCTTTCTTTTCCGCTGATGGCCCTGATGTTTTTTATCGGGGGAATCGGTGCCGGACGTTTTGCCGGGCTGACCGGAAGACGAATAGTCCGGTCGTTTGCAAACGGTATAGTCGGGATGATTCCCGGAATCCTTCTGATTCTGATGGCATACAGTGTAAAGCACATTATAGACCGGGGTATGATAACCGATACCATTCTGCATGCCGCCGCCGGCTGGATTGAGAGTGCTCCAACGATGGGTGCCGCCTTCCTGATTTATCTGATTACGCTGATAATGAACTTTTTTATCGGGTCGGCTTCAGCGAAGGCCTTCCTGATGATGCCGATTCTTACACCTCTTTCTGATCTTGTGGGAATATCAAGGCAGACTGCCGTACTCGCATTCGATTTCGGCGACGGCTTCAGTAATATGCTGTTTCCTTCAAATGCGCTGCTGCTCATTGCGCTCGGATTCACCGTAGTAAGCTACCCGAAATGGTTCCGGTGGACTTTTCCGCTGCAGATTATAATGCTTGGTGTGACGTCTCTGTTCCTGGTGTTTGCGGTGATGATAAATTTCGGCCCGTTCTGACGGGCCGGTCAGGTTTAAAAAAGCCTGGTTAGACAGGTTCGTAAAAGGCGACATCCCCGCCGTCAAGAAACGGTTTGAGTTTAGGGACAATCTCAACATAATGAGGCGCTTTCTGGTGCGCTTTTACAGCGTCCATATCCTTCCATTTTTCAACGAAAGTTAATACGTTGCTGTCTTTTGTATTTTTATAGAGGATGTATTCAATACATCCCTCTTCAGAATTACTTCCCTCAATAAGGGGTTTGACAGTTTTCAGGAAATCATCAAGCTTTCCGGGTTTTACAATTTGTTTTGCGGTAATAAGGACCATCCGGTTCTCCTTTGTGAATGATGGACTCATTCTACAGGAAAACCGGCGGTCAGTGGAAGTCCCGCCTTACTGCAGACGGTAATTCTCAGTATGAATAGGGATATAATTATGGCTGCAATTGCAGCCATGATTATAATTCCTGTGCGGCTATGCCTATATTGAATAATCGGGGTCAGAAATCGGGGCTATTTCCCGGTTGTACTTCAGTATTTTATCATAGTAACCGCCGCTGATATAAACGGGCGTATAGCTTTCGCCGTAACGGTCCAGCTGGGCTGCGAATGAGCGCATATGGTTTCTTGATCCCTTCATAAGGTTCTGATACAGGATTGCCACCTCTTCATTTTCAGTTTTATCCAGAAGTTTCTGTAAATCCGCTATATCAAGGTCTTCAATAGTTGCTCCGACATTCATTGCCGCTTCTATTGAAGCTTTGCCTTCAGACACCAGTTTATCATAGTAAGTCTGAAGCTCGCTGTTTTCGAATTTACCCGCAATCATGGTTTTGGCAGGCGCATCAACATTATAAGCGTCAAGAACCAGTTTTACTGCATCCATATGCTGCTGTTCACTGTCTGCGATGTTCATAAAAACAGGAATCTGCCATTTTTCGTAGAGTTCCGCGTAAACGTCCCTCGCCAGTTTTTCTTCTTCAACCATTAGGATAAGCCCTTCAGTTTCCGTTTTTGAGAGTACGCCTGAACCGAGTTCAGCCTGGTAAACTGCTGCAAGCTCTTCAACAAAGTTTTCTCTATATATGTACCCGGTTCCGGCTGTTCCCTGTGCACGGCCATAACCCTGACCCTGCCCGGTTCCGTTGCCCCGGCCTGCGCCGCTCCCGTCGCGAAGTCCCTGTCCGCTTCCCTGGCCGTATCCGCCGCCGTAAATTGAATTCTCACTTGTCCCGTTTGCTGAAAGGGTTGCAGCAAAAACAACCGTAATTACCAATGCTAAAAGTATCTTTTTCATCTCTTGCCTCCGCAAATGTTATGCTGAAAATGTAAACCGGCTATGTGAAGATTATATGAAGCCGGTTTGAAGAGAACGGGAAGAATCGGATTTTTGGTTTTTCGGCTTCTTCACACATTCTTCACAAACCGTCCATATTTGTTTTGCATTATGCTGATACGTTGATTAAAATAATTCTTGTATGGAGCTCTGGAGGGCCTTATGAAGAAAAAGAAAAGCACGTTAAGGATTGTAATACAGGTATTTTTTCTTGTATTAATCGCTCTGATAGCAGTAAATCACAGTCTTGCGGAATCCGGGGCTTCGATTCCCGTACTGAGTGACGCATCTCTCCATGCTGTCTGCCCGTTCGGCGGGGTTGTTTCCATATACCAGTATGCTGTAAGCGGGACTTTTGTAAAGAAAACCCATGAGTCATCGTGGGTACTGATGCTGATAGTAGCTGCGCTGGCAGTGGCTTTCGGACCTGTATTCTGCGGATGGATCTGTCCGTTCGGAACCGTTCAGGAATTCTTCAGCAGAATCGGTAAAAAGATTTTTGGAAAGAAATTCAACCGCTTTATTCCATATAAGTATGATCGATGGCTCAGGTATCTGCGATATGTCGTGCTGGCCTGGGTAATATATATGACTGCCGTGACCGGCAAGATCATTTTTGCTGATTACGATCCGTATTACGCACTGTTCAATTTCTGGACCGGAGAAGTAGCGATCAGCGGTTACATAATACTTGGTGTTTCACTCCTTCTGTCCCTTTTTGTGGAACGGCCCTTCTGTAAATACGCCTGCCCCTATGGTGCGGTGCTCGGCGCATTCAACCTGTTCAGGCTGTTCCCGATTAAGAGGGCAGCTGATACCTGTATAAGCTGCGGCGCATGCGACAAGGCCTGTCCAATGAATATTGAGGTATCAACCGCGGGCAATGTCAGAAACCATCAGTGTATAAGCTGTATGAAATGTACCAGCGAGCAGGTCTGTCCGGTTGCTGAAACTGTAGAAATGAAAATAGCTGTGAAACCGGCAAAAACAAAGGTGCGCTCAAGGTTTCTGGCCCCTGCTATACTTGCAGTGTTCGTACTCGGAATAGGTCTTTCAATGATGCTTAATTTCTGGGAAACTGAAAGTACAAAAGTTCCTGCGAAGTATGCAACCGGAGATTATGCAGGACAGGCAAACCCTGCCGATATACGAGGTTCCTACTCGATGGGAGATATATCTGAAGCGTTCGGTATCGAGGTCGAGACCCTCGCTAAAGCCTTCGGGGTTACTGCAGATAATCCTGAAAATTTCCAGGTCAAGGAATTTGAGACTATATACGGTCCTCTGCCGGACGGTTCAGAGGTCGGTACCGATTCCATGCGACTGTTTGTCGCACTCTACCTCGGATTGCCGTATACTCCTGAAGAGACTACAAAGCTGCCTTCACCGGCTGTAAGCGTTCTGAAAGAAAAACTGACCCCGGCTGATCTTGAAGCAGTTCAGAAACTTTCCGTCAAACTCGGAGACTTAAGGGCAGAAACTGAAGGAATCGCAGAAACCGGAACAACAGATTCCTCATCAGGCGAGGCTGCAGCTGCGGTTGAACACACTGAGGATGAAGCGGTAATTAAAGGTAAAACCACGTTTAATGATCTTCTTGACTGGGGACTGAGCCGCGAAGAGATTGAGGACGCCCTGGGTTTTGATATGGGGCCGAGAGCTACTGCCATTCGCGACTATCTGTCCGAGAAGGGGCTTGAGTTCTCGGAATATAAAACAAAGCTGCAGACACTGCTTGATAACAAGCTGCAGTAGCAGATAAAGCATAAACGGATGTCGATGTGAAGATATTTATCGTTGAGGACAATGAGAATGTACGCGAGGCGGCTGCAGGCTACCTGAGGCTGGAAGGTTATGACGTAGAGGAATTCGGCGAGATTAAGCCGGCCAGGAAGGCTCTTGAGTCAGAGGCCGGCAGTTCCCCGGATCTTCTCATCCTCGACGTAATGCTTCCCGACGGCGACGGGTTCATGTTCGCAAAGCAGATCAGGCAGTTTTCGGATGTACCGATTATCTTTCTGACTGCGCGCGATCAGGAATCGGACCGCATTACCGGGCTTGAACTCGGTGCAGACGATTACGTCGTCAAACCCTTTTCATCACGGGAACTGGTTCTGAGGGTAAAGGCTGTACTCAAACGGACAGCCGGAACCGGCCCGGAAAGCTGCAGCGACGGAGAAATCCGCTGGGTTTACGGCGGAGAGAGCCTGGTTGTATCGGAAAATGAACACAGGATGCTTTATAACGATCAGCCCCTTCAGCTGACTGCCGCTGAGTGGAGCATCCTGGTATTCCTTGCAGCCAAATCGCCGCAGGTATTCAACCGGATCCAGCTGCTTGAGTACTGCCTCGGTTCGATAGCGGAGGGGTCCGAACGGACAATTGACACCCATATAAAAAATATCAGACACAAGCTCAGCGGGGCTGAATGGATTGAAACAGTCCGCGGCTTCGGCTACCGCTTTAACGGGAAGAAGGCATGACAAATCTTTTTTCGTGGCTTTTGAGGCGATTTCTTGTTGCATTTGCGGTCCTGTTCGCGGTTCAGCTTGCCGTCTATGTAATCGGCCTGAACACCATTCTAAAGACTTACGAGAAGAACAAGGTCGCGGAGTACGAAAAAATTGCAGAGGATATTCTGCAGAACCCGCAGTCTGTGAATCCGGCGGATATTCCTTCTGAAGGCCCGTTTTTTGTGTTTTCTGCGGACCGGGAGATGATTTTTTCGAATAAGGGAAAGGGGAAATCGCTTTCGAATGAAGACCTGATGCCGGTTTACCGCGGCGACGCGCTCATAGGGTATTTTCACGCCGGTGAAATGAACTTCACCGACAACCAGGCTAACCGGATCTTCCTTGCTTCACTTATAGTTTTGAGCGGAATCTCGGTTATTGTATCGATCGGGATCGGTTTCATTGCAGCCTTATTAAGCGCGAAGCGGATTGTCAGGCCGGTTAATTTAATCAGGTCGGACATTCACCGGGTCCGGACCCTGAAGCCCGTTCCCGGACGGAACTTCAGAATCAGGGAACTGGCCGAGATTTCGAATGATGTAGCCGAAGCCTCCGAGACCCTGATGGGGCAGGAAAAATATAAACAGCAGTGGCTTCGCGATCTGTCGCATGACCTGCGGACGCCGCTTGCCGGGCTGAAATCCCAGCTTGAAGCCATGTCGGACGGGGTGCTGGAAGCTACGCCTGAGCGGTTCAGAAGGCACCTCGCCGAAATTGATCGTCTTGAAGGGCTCGCTGCCTCAATCGGCGAGCTTACGGCAATAGAAGCCCAGGCTGAACTTGAAAAGCAGCCGGTAGGCATCGAAGGACTTTTTTCACAGATTGCGGCACCCTTTGAATATGAAATTAAACGTAAAAACATAGACCTCAAGATCGAAGTTCTCACCGATGTGCTGCCGGGCGACCAGAGACTCCTCATTCGCGGAATCGGGAACATCTTTTCGAATGCCGTTAAATTTGTTGATGAAAACGGGTTTATTCTTATGAAAGCTGAACGTTCCGGGGATGAGATCCGCGTCGAGATTTCAAACAACGGCCCCGATATTCCGGAAGAACAGCGGGAGCTTGTCTTTACACGCCTTTTCAGGGGAGACGCCGGCCGTACTGCACCCGGAAGCGGACTCGGGCTGTCTATAAGCCGGGAGATTATAAATCTTCACGGCGGAGAAATAAGGGTTGAACAGCAGACTCCCAGGGGCGTTCGCTTTGTGATGGGTTTTCCTGTGTAGAGTCTCCTATGACTGTTCCCGATCACTCAATAAATCGATGGGGGTCTTTTTTGTGCTGATTGGACTGAATAAATTTAAAAACACAAAATCCGCAATTGTCTGCTGCTGCAGCGTCTTTTATCATATCAAACATTACCGGTCCATTTCCGGACGAAATGCGCCGTAATTAAGGAGATGATGAAATGACGAAAACGCTTTCAATCAGCAAAGTCCCGTTCAGGGTGAAGCTGGGGTATGTCCTCGGGACCGGAGGTGATTCAGTTCCGTACAATCTATTCTATACCTATTTTCTCTTTTTTCTAACGGACGTTGCCGGGGTCTCTCCTGCTGTAGCAGGAATTATATCGTTTGTATCCGTCTGCTGGGACGGAATAACCGATCCGGCTGTGGGTTACCTTTCGGATACATCCGATAGCAAATACGGCCGAAGAAGGCCTTTTATGATAGGCAGCATCTGGCCGCTTGCACTGCTTGTCTTCCTGATGTTTCTTCCGAACCCCTTTAAAGGCGGGCTTCAGGTTGCTTACTACCTGGTTATCGCACTTCTGTTATGGACGTTCTATACAACCTATATGATCCCGTGGACGGCGCTCGGAGCCGAGTTAACCCAGGATTTTAAAGAGCGGAATATCATCAGAATGATGGGCGCCTTTGTTGCCTATCCGCTTGTTGCACTCTGCAATGCCGGACCGATGTACGTTATACAAGTGGGGATGGCCAGGGGATTGAGTATAAATCAATGCTGGAATATTACCGGAATTATCGGCGGCCTTCTTGTAATTCTGTTCGGGTTTATAAGCTGGAAAAGTACAAAAGGAAGAGAAATCGTCCGAACCGAAGAAGAGATAAAGAATGCCAGAAGCAAGCACATATTCAAACAATTTAAAGAGGTGCTGAGTCTGAAACCCTTCAGGGTACTTGTCGCGGGGGGGCTTGTGTATCTGATCGGTTTTACCATGGCCAATACTTCCGTTGTATATCTTCTTACCCATAATGCGGGAATGCACCCGGGGCAGCAGGGTACTTTCTGGATGCTATATTCAGTTTTCGCAATTGTTCTTGCCCCGATACCTGTTCAGCTGGCAAATAAAATAGGAAGGAAAAAATCCTTTATTATATTCGGACTGCTCTACGTGGTAAATGCTGCAGTATTCTTTATTGCCGGGATTAACAGCATGCCTGTGGCGCTTGTATATGCTTTTTTCATTGCCCTGACCACCAGCGCGTTCTGGGGACTGTACTATGCCTTTGTCTATGACTGCAGTGAACTCGATGAGTATGTAAACCATTCCAGAAGGGAAGGAAGCATTGTTGCAATAGCCCAGTTCCTGGGAAAATTCGGTGCAGCCGCAGCCACCTCGGTTACCGGTTTCATGCTCCAGGGCTTCGGTTACAAGGGGCTTGGTCCGGGAATGGAATCGCCTGAAACCCTGAAAGGAATACTCCTCTGCTCGACGCTGCTTCCGGGAGTAATAATACTTGTCAGTATGCTGATATTTATGAATTACAAACTAACCCGGGACCGGTTTGAAGCGCTTAAGGAAGCAATTAATGCCCGGAAAGAGGGCCGGACGGTATCAACCGAAGGTTTTCAGGAATTACTTTAAAGCAGGACAATATGAAGCAGAATGCAGATCTGATTATCAGAAACGCAAATATTACATCAATAGATAAAAACGGCAGCCGGACGGTTTCGACTGCCCTGGCTGTCAGGAACGGTCTGATTATATGGGTCGGCGATGATGCCGGTGCTGAAGAATGGACAGGCGGTGAAGTTATTAATCTTGCAGGGGAAACTGTTCTGCCCGGGTTTACTGATTCACATCTGCATGCCTCGGCTACTGCCGAAATGCTGTTCAGTTTTGATATGATGCAGACCGATATCCGACCCGGCGACAGCCGCGATATGATAATATCGAGGTACCAGGCGTTGATAAATGAGAATGCGGGCGGAGTACCCGGAGACGGATGGGTCAGGGGTACGGGCTGGAACCCGGAAGTTTTTCAGGATTTTCCCGAAGGCCAGCCCCGCTGCACCGATATCGACAAGGTCTGTAAAGACCGGCCGGTAGTACTGCGTTCGTTTGATCACCATTTTCTCTGGGTCAACAGTCTTGCTCTCAAATTGTCCGGAATAACGAAGGATACGCCTACGCCCCGCAACGGTGTTATAGAACGTGACGCCGACGGAAACCCGACCGGAATATTTCAGGAAACATCTGCTGTTGATCTGTTCCTGCGTGAAGCGGAAGGGGCTGATTATTCGGTTGAAGAATACAAAGAAGGGCTTCGCGCGTACCAGAGGGACTGGGCCAACAGGTTTGGAACTACCCTGATCTTTGACGCGATGGCAACAGCCAATGCTATGAAAGCATACAGCGAACTTGCGCAAAGCGGAGATTTTACGATCAGGGTAAAGGGATCGTTCTGTGCCGACCCGTCCCTTCCTTTCAGCCAGTTCGATGATTTTATAAGCAGAAAAGGTGAGGCTGACATTCCCGGCAGCTATGAAATTGACACAATAAAGTTTTTCATAGACGGCAGCGGTTTTTCGTTCTACATGAACCAGCCGTTCGAGCCGGCTGTTCTTGAAGCTGCGAAGCTGCCGCCGGATTTTCGCGGCTATCCGCAGTGGGAAGCGGAAGAGCTTAAGCAGGCTTTTGAGAAACTCAACCAGGCCGGGTACCAGATTCACTGTCACTGTATGGGTGATGCGGCTGTAGCCCTTGCCCTTGACGCATTTGAATATGTGCATGCTAAACTCGGGGCTCTGGACTGCAGAAACGTGATTGCCCATATCATGAATATTGATGAAAAAGATATCGTGCGTATGAAGAAGCTGAATGTTATAGCGGCAATACAGCCGATGTGGGCGGTACCGGACATGATGGCGGTCAATTACGGTGTCCCGCTTCTCGGTAAAAACCGGGTTGATAATTCATATCCCTTCGGCAGCCTGAAAAAGGGCGGCGTCAGGCTCTCAGCCGGGACGGATTTTCCTGTGACTATTCCCCCTGCTCCATTCATCGGGATGCAGATCGGAGTAACGAGAACATTGCCGGCAGGTGCGCCGGAGGATGCTGAATACAAGAATAAAGCGCTCGGCCCAGAGAATGATCCTCTTCGAAATTCCGTCACTTTGGACGACATGCTTGAAAGCTATACTATCGCGGGCGCATTCCAGAGCTTTCTCGAAGATGTCACCGGGTCGATTGAAACGGGAAAGTCAGCGGATTTTATTGTTCTTGACAGGGACATCAGTAAAGCTGATATAACGGATTTTGAGAACATTAAGGTGAAAAGAACCTATTTCAGAGGAAACCTGGTTTTCAGCATATAATTAATATGAAAGACATACTTATCAATACACCAAAGAATAAAATAACAGGAAAGATCGATAAAAACGGGATCAGGATTTTCAAGGGGATTCCATATGCAAGGCCGCCTGTCGGGCGACTCAGGTGGATGGCCCCTGAGCCTGAAGAATCGGTTTTGGAACCTGTGACGGCATTCGAATTCGGGCCGTCCTGCATACAGCCTGTTGATGACAACGAACCCGGTTCTCTTCTGGTTCAGAGCGAAGACTGTCTTTACCTGAATATCTGGAGCCGTGAGACCGAATTGAAAAAGAAACCGGTAATGGTTTTTATCCACGGCGGCGGCTTTATCGGGGGAGGAACGGCCGACCCGGTATACAGCGGTTATAACTTTGTACGTCGAAGCGATATAGTTCTTGTTACCATTAATTACAGGGTTAATGTATTCGGTTTCATGGATCTTGAAACTCTTGGCGGAGCTGAATACAGTGACAGCAAGAATCTCGGGATACTGGATCAGATAAGGGCCCTTGAGTGGTTAAGGGACAATATAGACCTTTTCGACGGGGACAGCGGGAATGTCACAATCTTCGGGGAGTCAGCCGGAAGCGCGAGTGTCAGTATCCTGATGACCGTGCCGCGGGCGAAGGGACTGTTTCATAAGGTAATCGCCCAGAGCGGATGTCTTAACCTGCTGAAGAAACCCGGTACCGCAAAAAAGATTGCAGCTGATTTCATTAAGATTTCCGGTAAATCATCAATAGATGATTTGGTTTACGCATCCCCGGACGAAATCTCGGAATGGTCAGAAACGCTTCAATCTGAATACGGATACGGGGCTGAAATTATGTTTGCCCCTGTAGCCGACGGGGTACTGATCCCGAAGGACCCGTACGCCCGGATTGCAGATGGATGTGCTTCGGATATCAGCCTGGTTATAGGTTCCAATGCGGATGAATTCCGGTACTGGAAGCTGTATTATGAAGATCTTGATGAAATAATCTTCGACTGGATCCTTGAAAACAACCGGGTTGCAAATGCCGCAGCCACAGCTGACCTTTCGGTTACAGAGATTGAGCCGCTGTTCAAAGAGTATTCCGGGCTGAAAAAGGACCTTTCCGAGATTGATAAGTCATACGAGTTTGCGAATGATTTTCTATTCCGAATGCCGAATATAAAGCTCGCGGAGCTACAGTCAAGGCACAGCCGTGTGTGGATGTATTTCTTTACATGGAAATCCCGGCTTGACGGGATAGGTGCAGGACACGCTGTTGAGCTGGCCTTCGTTTTTCATAACCTGCACTACGAAAATTATACCGGCGGAGATCAGCCTGAATCCCTGGCTGATAATATTCAGGACGCCTGGACTGCATTTGCCGGTTCAGGGGAGCCGAATCATCCGGGTGTACCTGTGTGGCGGGAATATACCGAAGGCCGCCGCAGTACAATGTTCATAGATGAGGTCTGGCGCCTGGAAGATGA
>QKCC01000105.1 GCA_003245835.1 Spirochaetales bacterium
GATGACAAGCTGATTGAGCACTTCATGGACCTGGGGGCCATATTCGGCTGGTTCTTCGTATTCATGCCGGTAGGTAAGGATCCGCTCCTCGAGCTTGTACCTACCCCTGAACAGCGAATCAGCTGCGGGAAACGGGTCAAGGAAATCCGCGACAAGTACCCGATGTTCCTCGCCGATTTCTGGAACGACGGCGAACTCGTCGGAGGGTGCCTTGCGGGAGGAAGACAGTACCTGCATATTCTTAACTCCGGCAATGTCGAAGCCTGCGTATTCGCACACTTCGGAACCGACAACATAAGAGACAAACCCCTTCTCGAGATTTTCAACAGCCCGTTCTTCAGGGAAATCAGGGGCTCATTCCCGTACAACGACAACGCAAACCTCAGACGCCCGTGCATGATCATTGATAATCCGGAAATACTCCGGAATGCAGTACACAAACATGTCGCAAAGGAAGCCCACCAGGGATCTGAGGACATCATCAATGATCCCGAAGTAATCAGGTTCGTGGATGAATACTCGGCGAGGGTTAAAGAGCTGACTGAAGACGGATGGGAAAAAGACATCAATACTGAAGGATTCAGGTGGAATAAGAATGAGGACCGCTATAAAAAGCTTTACGAATTCCAGGAACAGGATGTCTTCAAGAATAATGCGGCAACAGTCGACAACAGCGAAGAGAAGGAAAAGGTGGAAGTTTAATACAGCTTTCTGATATTGTACTTCTTCATTAAATTCTGCAGATAGCGGCGGTCGATTCCGGCCGCCGCAGCTGTCCTTGAAACATTCCACTCATTTCTTGTCAGTGCCGAGATAATAAACCGTTTTTCTATCTTCGAGACGGTTTCATTCTTCAGAATTTTCTTGATATCCTTCAGCTCTTCATAGGTTGCAGGAATACCGTCGGCATTGCTGTTTTCGCGCATTATCTCGGCCGGAAGACTTTCAATGCCGACAGCCTCACGCTCCGACAGCAGAACCATCTGCGTAACGACATTGCGCAGTTCCCTCACGTTGCCCGGCCATGAATAAAATGAAAAAGCATCATAGACATTTTCGTCTATATATTTTGCAACCGTTTTGCCGCCGCCTGCAAGTTCATCAAAGAAGCTGCGGGCAATCAGCACTGCATCTCCGGGGCGATCGCGCAGAGGGGGTATCCTTACGGGAACAACGGCAAGCCGGTAATAAAGATCCGACCTGAACCGGCCGGCATCAACTTCAGCCTTTAAATCACAGTTGGTAGCTGCGATCACACGCAGATCGACCGATACAAGCCTGTTATCGCCAAGCGGATAAAAGCTCTGATCTTCAAGAACCCTCAGAAGTTTAGCCTGGAGCGCTTCCGAGAGGTCGCCGATTTCATCAAGAAACAGAGTTCCCCCGTCGGAAAGTTTGATTTTACCTTCGTATGATTCGGCAGCTCCTGTAAACGCACCCTTTTTATACCCGAACAGCTCGCCCTCAAGCAGTTCCGCAGGAATCGCTGCACAGTTTATTTTTACAAACTCACCCTTACGCCCGCTAGCGTTATGAACAAGTTCCGACACAATCTCTTTTCCGGTCCCGGTCTCACCCAGAATCAGTACAGGAACCTTCCTGCCGGCCACGCGGGCTGCAAGATTCAGCTGCTCAACGGTTGTACCGTCGGATGTAATAAAACCTGAATCAAGAGGAAAAAGTGGGGCTTCATCGGCTATGCTTGACCGGAAGGTACGGACACGTACGATCACCTCTTCAATCTGCCTGAAAGCAACGGGTTTGGTAAGATAATCGTATGCACCCAATTTTACTGAGTAAACAGCCTGATCTATACTCCCGTAGGCCGTCATTATCACAACCGGAACTTCAGCCGAAACAAGCTTCACGGCCTTAAGCACATCGATACCCGATTTTCCGGGAAGCCGTACATCGGTTATAACCATAAGGGTCTCATCAGGAACATAGGTTTCTAGAAAGTCCTCTGCCGATGAAAAGCCTTTGACAGGAAAATTGTCTTTCAAATTAAAAAGGAACAGATCCAGCAGCCGCTCTTCGTCTTCGATAATTATAATTTTTTTATCTCTATACATAGCCGTACCCGTAGAGGATTATCGCATAAAACCTGCTGATGCTGGAAGAAGAATTTGAAAAACTGTTTCTTCTTCGGAATCCAGAAGTAGTATTTCACCTGATGCTTCCTTTAACAGCCGCTGGGTAATAGACAGCCCAAGACCGGTTCCGGTTTTTTTGGTGGTAAAAAACGGGTCAAAGATCCTGCTTTTTACATCATCAGGAATCGGAATACCCTCATTTGCGAACAGCAGTCTGACCCTGGAAACACCGTAATAATCAGCCTCCACCCGGAACCTCATCCCCTCCGACATGGCATCAACTGCGTTAAGTATAAGATTAAGACATACCTGCATCAGAACTTCGTTGTCTATTATTGCAATAATTTTATCCGACTGAGGTGTAAAATCGATGATAAGATTTTTCTTTCTGAACCTGGAAGATACCAGATCGAGGGCCCGTCTTAATACAAGCACAACGTTAACAGGCTTATGCTGAATTTCGGAATTGACAGAGACTGACAGAATCCGGTTTAGCAGTCTCGACATCCGCTCCGTCTCGTCCTGGATGTATGAAGCAAAACGCTTGACTTCCTCTACAGAAAGGTCCCGCGACGCCATTGTTTCCGCCGAGGCGGTGATAATCGACAGCGGGTTTCTGATTTCATGCGCAATACCCGATGAAATCTCACTCAAGACCGCCATCTTTTCTATTGCCGCCTGTTTCTTTTCAAGAGCTATTGCCCGCTCATGAATCGAACTTCTTGCAATTACAACAGGTACACCCGACAGAAAGATCTCAAGCTCTTCGATTTCGGAAGGATACCATGCCCTTGCAGGTCCCGGTTCGCCGAACAGAAAAAGCCCAATAAGCTCACGCCGCTCAAAAAGGGGCGCAATCAGTACAATCCTGTTTTTATCAAGAACAGAAAGTTCCTCTCCTTCATGCCAGGCAAGCGACATCTGCTGAAAGTTCATTATTTTGCGGTAGTTCTCAAGTTTGCCTGCAAGCTCCCCGTATACCGGAAACCGGATCTCCCCATCCTGGCTTTTTCCGATCGAAACAAACTCTCTTCTGTCAGTTTTAATCATCAGGCAGTACCCGGTTATGCTTAGCTGCTCCAGAAACAGGTCGTCGAGCATTTCGCTCAATTCGGCAAGGGTTACGATGCCTGAAAGTTTTCCGGCAGACTCTTTCAGCCTTGTATGAAAATCACTTCCGGTATTTGAACCTGCCCTTATCAAACGGGCTTCAAACAATCTTACCACCGGCTGAATCAGCAGAAGCAGCAGAAGGCTCTCTACAACAAGAAGAATCGGCAGACTCAGACCAAGCATTTCACAAACATTGTTGTTTATTTCATTGAGACCGTAGTTGAACAGCAGCAGAATAATAACAACGGTAACCGGATATGTAAAAAGGCTTCTGACGGCAGCCTTTTTATCCAGATACCCGAACAACAGAAGAAGAATAATGAAATAGACAGTATAGAACCCGGAAACTATCAGATAGATATTAATCCCGCTATGCAGCGGAAGGAAGATAAAATAGCTGAAGATCATCAGAAGTGACGTAGGAATAAATCCTGCTATTATCATTATAATATTGCGTTTTTCTGCCGGCATGAGATTCAGTCTGAAAGCCCCCGCAAAACGGTTTATAGTCACAGCAAGAAGAGCGAATGCATACATGAACATCATTATGTAGAAAGAATAAAAAACCGGGCTTATTTTCAGAAACTTCAGAATATGCCGAACATCGCCATGCGAAACAGATTCTGGTTTCATCAGATACGCCAGAAACAGTACAAATCCGAGTCCGGTTGTTCCAAGATATATTACTATAACCTGCCTGCTTTTTTTTCTTGTCATCACATTGCGCGGGTAATAGAACGAAAAATGGTAAAACAGAGGAAAGAATGCAAGCCCGCCCAGGAAGGCCATATTCAGGGCAATATCAATAGAAAAACTGTTTTCAACACTTCTTAAAAGCAGCATCTCGATATTCGAAAGCATTATCGGAACTATCAAAAGGCTCAAAAACCTGTTAATTGTTCCGGAGGGATTATAGAAATAGATCATGTAGATCAGAGCAAAATCAAAAATAAACAGGATAACCAGAACGAAATTTATGAGCATGATACAGTTTACAACCGTTGCTTAAGTTTTTCCAGACTGTTATTCTCAACCCATGAACCTGCTACTCTTCGAGCGCG
>QKCC01000074.1 GCA_003245835.1 Spirochaetales bacterium
TTTGATCATCTGCTGAAGGGTTACTTTCTGCGATATTGGAGACTTTGACAGAAGTGTCGCAAGTGTCCGTCCGGCCCATTTGTTTCCTTCGGCTTCAGAGCGGCCAAGTTCAGCTGCAATTTCTTCCATACGAGTATGACTGAACGCCTTTTCAAGATCGCCGATGTTTTCGGATATTGCAGGTGATTTCTGCGGTTCGGAACTGAAACCGGCAGCAAGCAGGCTGACCTTTGTACCGACGTCGCTGATATTGTCCCATTCAGCACCGGTAATGCTTTTCCGCAGTGGCTCCCAGCATGAGCTGTCTATATAATAATCGGCGGCCCCAAGGTAAAGGACTTCTTCTCCGCTGACGGTGTTGGACGTTAGAGCAAGGTACCTGCCTGCGTTGTTTTTCATTCGGGAAAGAAACCAGCTTCCGCCTACGTCCGGGTAGAAGCCGATGTTCATTTCGGGCATTGCCCATCTTGTTTTTTCGTTTACTATCCGGTGGCTTCCGGCTATTGCGATTCCGACGCCGCCGCCCATAACGTAGCCGTTCATATATACTATTACAGGTTTGGGGTACCTGTGCAGCAGAATGTTCATCCTGTATTCTTCTGCAAAAAAGGTTTCCGCGTATTTTTCGACATCACTGCCTTTGAGGTCATAGAGTGCCCGCATGTCGCCCCCTGCACAGAATGCCTTTTCTCCTTCACCCTCGATGATCACAAGCACAACATTATTGTCATCTCTCCATTCTTTGAGGGTTTTATGCAGTATTTGAATCATGTTTTCAGAAAGTGCGTTGAGTGCTTTAGGCCTGTTGAGTCTGATTATTCCGACTCTGTTTTCAATTTTGCTGACAATTTCATCATGAATTCCCATTACCAGAAGCTCCTGAAGTATAGGTTTTCCCACGGATACATAGGCCCCGTAACCTGAACCATTCGAGTATAAATCAGTACCCCGCTGTTATCAAGCCGGCGGCTTTTTCCAAACCGGATAACAACAATATTTTTATTTCCTATTGCTTTTAACTGAACGAAATACGACAATGAAATATACTGAAATGGAGAAAGCAAATGGCAGATGTTATCACTGAAAATCAATTTGTCACATTCCGGATTGAGAACGAAATATATGCTGTAAATGTGTTCAAGGTAAAAGAAATCCTTGAAGTTCCGCAGATTACAAAGGTCCCCGGTATGCCCGGAATGGTACGCGGGGTTATCAATATAAGAGGCGAGGTCGTTGCGGTCATCGATCTTAAGCAGAAGTTCGGGGACTATAAAACGGAGTTCACCCAGGATACTGCAATAATAGTATTGGAGCTTGAGCGGGACGACAGTACCATTCTTGCCGGAATCCTGGTTGATTCTGCTCATGAGGTAATGAATCTTGACAGCAATCAGATAGAACCGCCGCCGAGAATGAGCGTCTTTATAGATAATGATTTTATATCCGGGATGGGCAAGCTGGACAACGGGTTTATAATAATCCTTAACATAGACCGGATCCTGTCTGATAAGGAATTGTCGGCATTGGCCTCTGCTTCCGAGAAGTAAAGCGTATTTTCATTATTTAAAAATCAATATTTAATAAACAGGAGGATTTAATGGTGGTTGAATAGTTATATTTTTAGGAAGAAAGTGTATGAATGCCTGGCTGGAACCGTCAATAATAGCAACTTTATCTATAACCATGGTAATGTTTGCAAGCTTCTGCTTCCTGTATAATCAGGAACATGAACTTTCATTAAAATATTTTTCTGTTGCATGGCTGATTTATTCAACTCGATTTATAGCAAGACTCGTTAATCTGCATTACCCGATACCAATCACAGCCGAGCTGGTGAATTACTTCAGCAATATCCTCAACAGCGGTGTTCTGGTTATAGGGGTCCTGTCGCTTTTTAAGAGGTTAAAAAACAGGGCCGTTCCTCTCCTTATTTTGATTTCGGCGGTCTTAGTTGCGCTTCTTTATCTTTTGAAACTGAATCCGGTGGCAAAAACCACAATTATCTTTCTAATAACCGGTTCATCTTTTATTTATATAGGTTTCACCTTTCTGATTCTCGCTTACCGCAACAGTATCTATATCATTTTAGGAATTGATTTTATACTGTGGGGGCTGCATAAATACGATTATCCTTTTCTTTATAATTCTGAAACGTTTGCTCCCTTAGGGTATCTTCTGGCGGTATTGTTTTCAATAATTGCTGCACAGGGGTTCCATATCCTGTACTATCAGACTGCAAGAAATGAGCTTCAGCGCGAGAAGGAAAGCCTGACATCTCTGCTGGACATTATACGGATTGATGATGTAGAGCAGCTGCTCGATGAAGCACTCGCTATAGCGTTAAAGGATACACAATCTGAATACGGCTATATATATCATTACTCTGAAACTGAAAAGGAATTCAGGCTGAATACCTGGTCTAACGGCGTTCATAATGACTGCAGAGTGACGGAAAAGCAGACTGTGTACAAGCTTGATGCTACCGGCTGCTGGGGTGAAGCCGTAAGGCAGCGAAAACCCTTTATGCTTAACGATTACAGGACTGATAACAGTTTTCGAAAGGGTACCCCTGAAGGTCATGTTAAAATCAGGAAATTCCTGACAGTTCCGTTTTTTTCCGGCAGCGATATCGTGGCTGTTATCGGGGTAGCCAACAAGAGAGACAACTATACTGAGGACGATATAAGGCAGCTGTCTCTGCTGATGAATAATGTCTGGAAGATTGTAGAAGTGAAGGAATTTCAGGAGCAGCTCAAAATCGCCAAAAAGCAGGCGGAAGAGAGCAGCAGCATCAAGTCCGCATTTCTGGCAAATATCAGCCATGAACTTCGGACCCCGCTAAACGGGACACTCGGTATGCTCGCTCTGGTAAAAGGAAATTATGACCCGGAGAAGTCCTCCAGATATCTTGATATGGCATATAAATCTTCTGAAGATATGCTCTACCTTGTGGAAGATATACTGAGCTTTTCTCAGTATAACAACAAGCAGCTGAAAATGGTTGAAACTGAATTTGATCTGGTAGAGGATTTGAAAACTCTGGTGGAGCTGAATAAGCCTGCAGCCGAAGAGAATGGTCTGTCGCTTGAATTGGATTGTCAAATGCCGATTCTTAAAATCAGTACTGACAAAATAAAGTTCAACCAGATATTAGTAAATCTGATTAACAACGCAATAAAATTTTCCGAACAGGGGCAGATTAAAATTACGGTTACCCAATCTGACAGACTGGATATTTCGATCAGCGATCAGGGCATAGGAATCCCTGATGACAAGCTTGAGCTGATTTTTGAGCCGTTTTATCAGCTTGAAGACCCCTATACCAAGACCCACAAGGGCATCGGCGCCGGGCTTGCAATAGTCAAATCTCTCTGTGAGCTGCTTGGTATCGGGATTAACATAACCTCCGAGCCCGGGAAAGGTACTGATGTATCTCTTTCGATTGATCTGACTAAAAATGCCTGAGCCGATATCTTTGGATGGATTCTCAACTGTATGGATTATGAAAATAAATCAATATCCGGTTTTATTGTATGAATGAATGCTTCAAGCGCCCGGGAACGATATTTTTTTCGTCTTAAAAACATGTAATATGTACGTTCGGGAAAATATTTATCAAGCGATGTAATCTGGAAGTCGTCGTGCTCATCTTTCGAAAGAACGTTGCTGACTGCTATTGTTGCCCCTATTCCCCGTCTAATATATTTTTTTATAGCTTCTACGCTGTTATGGGTTAGTACGACATTTACAGCCAGCTGATCCTCAGCAAAGCGGTTTTTAATATATTTTTCAATTGTTCCTGAGCGGGAGAACAGAATTAATGGACATTTGGATATTTGCTCAAGTGTCGGGGAGTCCCCCGTAAAAAACGAATGATCTTTGGGCGCTATCAGAATGGTTCTGGTTTTAAACAGGGGGTAGGGCACGACAGTATTCGGCAAAGTGTTTATGAAACTAATGCCTAAATCGGCTTCTCCGGATTCCACTCTTTCTATAACTACCTCAGAATGTGCTTCATTCAGGTGAAAACTGACTTCAGGATGGGCGGCTGTAAAATTTACCACATACTTAGGCAAAAATGAGTCCATAATGGTATGCGTCGCTGAAATAACGATTTCGCCCCTGTATGTTTTACCGGAATCACCGAACTCATTTCTGAGTTCGGTGATGTCTTCAAAAATAGACAGTACTTTTTTCTTTACAATCTGCCCTTCGGGAGTTAAGCTCATTTTTCCCGATGAACGATCAAAAAGCATAACTCCCAGCTCTTTTTCAAAGCATTTAATCTGCCGGCTGATTGTAGGCTGTTGTCTTCCCATCACTTCAGCTGCATTTGTTACACTGCCCTGTTTGGCTACATAATAAAATCCCCGCATCCACTGAAACAGGTCGCCCGGCAATTCATCTATCATTGAAACATCCTTATAGCAATTGATTCTGCCCTAATATTTTAAGAGGAAATTACTGATTTGAGAAATAAATATTTTTACAATTATCATAAAATATCGTTCCATGATGATCTTCCGGGGAATGCTCTGCGGATCTCTTTTTGATATTATTAACAGATAATGATATAGATAATTTCTATACCACAGTCGAAACAACTGATTGGACAACCAAATTAATCCCAAGATAAAATCTTCTCATACTTAACAGCATCTTTTGATGAAACAACAAAATTTATAAGGAGAAAGAAAATGAACAAACCATGGGATGTTGAAGGCAAATGGTCTGTATCGCATTTCGGATGGTCTGATGAAATTAGAAAAACCATGCCTCTGTTACCCAAAAAAGTAGGGCTTCGGGATGTTACTTTTCGTGAGGGCGACGACTGTGTCGGATATCTTGTCAGCGTGGAAGATAAACTTGAAATGCTCCGGCTTGCGGTCGAGATGGGTGTTGAGGAGATAGATATAGGCGGACCCTCAATGCATGTTCATCAGTTTGAATTCGGAAAGGCTGTGCAGAGATCCGGTATAAAAGTCAGAACAACGGGCAGGTTTTTCGCGAATAATACAAAAGATTATAAGCGTGATGTGGATATGTGTGTTGAAGCGGGCAGTTCAAACATCAGGATTGTTTTAATGTACCTGAACGAAGAAACAATTTTGAACCAGCTGCGGGAGTTTCCGAAAATGGTGGACTACATTCACTCGCAGTATAAAAAAGAAGTTACCTGGGGCATTTCAGACATGCCTAGGGCCAGGCTGGAACTGGCGCTTAAGGTTTACGAGGAAGGTCTGGCCGCGGGAGGCGACCGTGCAATGATTATGGACACTTTCGGAGTTGCCAGTCCTGCTGCCATGAAGTTTTTATCTTCAAAAATCAGGGAGATAATCGGGCCGGATATGAAACTCCATGCGCACTGCCATAATACCTTCGGACTTGCCGTCGCTAACACCCTGGCATGTATTGAAGGGGGGGCCGACGAATACGACGCTGTGATCAATGGTTACGGCGATGAAGCCGGCAATGCTTCTCTGGAAGAATGCGTTGTGGCTCTTGAAGCTCTTTATGGAATCGATACCGGAATAAACATGGGCCTCTTAAAAAAATATTCGGATATGGCTATAGAAAAAGGCCGGGTTCTTGTTCAGCCGCATAAGGCTATTATAGGTGAAAACGCATTCCTCAGACCGATGTATGTATGGGCCGGAATTAATATGGCAAAGGAATCATGGATGCTGCATGAACCTTTAAGCCCCGAGATGGTCGGGACCAAATCAACAGTAGTTTTCGGCCCTGAAGGCAGTCTGGACGACGCTCCGATAGAACTGAAACTTAAAGAACAGGGAATACCCTATACAGCTGAAGATATTGTCAGCGTACGCGAAGCTGTATGGGCGTTGCTGAAAGAAGAAAAAACAATCAGCATTCCCCGCCCTTATGTAAGCGAAGCTGATTTCGAAGAACTGCTCAGAAAGGTCGTTCGGGATCGTAAATAAACGAAATTCAACTCTCTTCTGTGTCGCTTTTGCTGGGTTCCTGTGTAAATACGGGCCCGGCAAAAGAGAGCGGAGGACGCATGTTTTTTAAGAAGGAGTGCAAAATGGGGAATTATACTTACACAGCGCTTAAGCTCACCATGGAAGGTGCATGGAAGGTTCTCGAAGCAGCTCTGACCGGAGTTAAAGATACAGGCCGTCCGGTGAGCATTGCAGTAGTCGATGAAGGCGGGCATCTGATGGCTTTCACCCGGACCGATGATGCCGAATTATACTCAATTCAAATCGCAATCGCAAAAGCACGCAGTGCTGCTTTGACCCGGTTCCCTACCGGAAAGACAAGCCCGTCCGGAAATGAAAGAAGTGATCACCATGCATTGGCAATTACTCTGGCCGCGGGTACTGATTCATTTGTGAGCATCGGGGGCGGGGCCCCGATTCTTGTACAGGGAAAAGTTGTAGGCGGAGTATCTGTCAGCGGTGCGGGGCATAGTGACGCTGAAATCGCAAAGGCAGCCGGCGTAGTCCTTGACAGCGAAGGCAAACGATAAACGGTGGAAATGTATGAATGATTTTAAGATTGCTGAAATAAAATCGTGGCGGGTTGTAATCAGACGGGCAACCGCATGGAAGACCGCCAGGTATACCAAAGGTGATATTGATGCGCTGATTGTAGGTATCGGTGACGGTGAAGGTAATACCGGTTACGGGTATGTTCCGGCACAGATGCTTGAAGGAGAATCCGCTGCAGGTGCTGAGCAGCAGCTTCATTATGTTCTTAAGCCGGTCATCATGAAAAAGACATATCCCGGAATTCAGCCGCTGATGCGGGAACTTGATTTGTCTTTACTGCACAACCACCAACTGAAGTTTGCAATAGAGTCCGCTCTTCTTGACCTGACGGCAAAAAGAATCAATACGCCTCTGTATAACCTGATTGGAGGACTTTGCTATAAAGAAGTACCTGTAATGAGGATGCTCGGAATTAAACCGCCGGAAGAAACTGCCGCCGAGGCAGCGAAGATGGTGGAAAAAGGATACCGGTATATAAAGCTTAAGGTCGGTCTTGATGACAAGCGTGATATAGCGGCTTTTGAAGCAGTAAGGAACGAAGTCGGACCCGATATCTTTATATCAATAGACGCAAACAGATCCTGGAGTGTCATGCAGGCTGTCCGTATTATTAATGCAATAGAAAAATGGGATCTCGGTATTGTTGAACAGCCGGTACGTGCTGATGACGTGAAGGGAATGGCTTTTATACGTCAGCATATCAGCTCGCCGTTAATGGCGGACGAAGCTGTTTTATGCCCTGCCGATGCAATGAGATTGATAGAAGCCGGTGCTATAGATGCTGTAAGCATCAAACTTTGGAAAGTCGGAGGGTTTTTCAAGGCAAAAGAAATCGCGGCATTATGCAATACAGCCAATATCGGCTGTCATGTAGCGAGTACACCGGGAAGTATTCTGATGGAAGCAGCGCAGCTGCATTTTGCCGCTTCAACGCTGAATATGATAGGAGGTGCAGAGATAGGAGAATTTGACGGTTTGCTGGATGATCCGGCATCCGGACTGGAGATCAAGGATGGAATGTTGCAGCCGCCCGATATTGGAGGATTGGGAGTAACGGTTGACTTATCAAAAGCAAAAGAAACAGAAGCGTAAGATTATTCTTTCGTGTAAATTGCGTTTCACATTTTATAAGGAGATGTTTATATGAATAGGATGTTTGGTTTTATACTTATAGTTATGCTCATTTTCAGCGCTGGTGCATTATGGGCTAATGGTCAGGATGAAGGTGCGGACCAATCTGCAGCCGCATTTTACAAAGACAAAACTATAACTATTATTGAAGGTTTCGGCGCAGGTTCCGATTTCGACAGGCAGGCACGTCTAATAGCACCTTTCCTGCAGGAAGCTACCGGCGCGAAAGCCATAAATGTCGAGAACAAACCCGGCGCGGCGGGTCTGATTGCCCGGAATTATTTCTACAAAGAAAAGAACGACGGATTGACTATCATGCTGGACCACGGTCCGAGACTTATACAGAACCAGATTTTCGGTACAGAAGGTGTAGAATACAACTGGAAAGATTTTGTATGGATCGGAAAGCTTATTGAAGAAAATATTCTTGTAGTTGTTGATAAGAATCTTTCTGGAAATACTCCTGCCGATCTCGCCGGTATGAGCTTCAACATGGGAATGAGCAGACCGTTCTATGAACCCCTCGTAATTGAAGCATTAGGCTGGAAAAATGTAAAACTCATTCCGGGTTACCAGAATCCTAACGAACGGACAATTGCAATAGCCCGTAAAGAGATTCAGGCTACAATCGGCAATCCGTTCTCTTTTGCCGGATCTCTTGATGTCGTGAAACCAATCGTTTTAACCTTTAAACACAGAGATTTTCCCAATGTTCCTACTCTCCGAAAAACCGCTCCTGCTGCAGGCCAGAAATGGGTGGACTATATAGAAGGCTTTACAACTATACAGTTCAGTTTTCTTGCTCCTCCGGAAACACCCGCCGACAGAGTGGCTTTCCTCGAAGCCTGCCTAAAGAAAGTTTATAACAATCCGGAACTAGGCGAAAAACTCGATTCACAGGGCTGGAATAAAACAAACGAATTTGTCGGTTCGAAACAGCTTGTAGCGGCTACTGCCCCGATAGCAGGGATGAGTCCTGACGAAATAAAAGAACTTAAATATGTAATTGAACAGAAATACGTTCGTCAGAAGTAAACTTGAAATGTCAGGGGTGCCTCTATTAGGCGCCCCTCGAAAAGTACTGAGTTGTTCAACTAACAGCTTGAGAATATATACACCGCGAAATATGTCCGGTTTATAAGGAGTACTTTATGTTTGAATCAATGTTACTGGCTCTGGGACAACTGTTCACCCCTTTGCATCTTGCGATGTTCGCTATCGGTACTGTAACAGGAATATTCCTGGGGGTATTACCCGGGCTTGATGCAGTAACCGGTATGGCTGTTCTTCTGCCGTTCTGTTTTATTCTGTCCCCGGAACTTGCCCTGCCGTTGATTTTAGGAATGTCTGCTATCGGTTTTACTGCCGGATCTATTCCAAGTATTCTCATCGGAGCTCCGGGTACTTCAGGAAGCACCGCTACAATTGTAGACGGTTTTCCGATGGCAAAAAAAGGGCTGGCCGGAAAAGCTCTCGGCGCCGCTTTCACTTCTTCAATTGTAGGAGGAGTATTCGGTGCGGTAATACTCACATTCACCATCCCGATTTTTAAACCGCTGGTTTTAATGTTCGGTTCGCCGGAATTTCTTGTAATGTGTTTTCTTGGTATTTCACTTGTGGCACTGCTGAGCGGTGACTACCCTCTAAGGGGTATTATTGCGGCGGGAGCAGGAATTCTGCTGTCGCAGATTGGTCAGGATCCTGTGCTGGGTCTAGACCGCTGGACATTCGGAGTTCCGTATCTTCAGCAGAAAGTGTCAATTGTGATAGTTGCTCTTGGATTATTTGCACTTGCAGAAATACTCGACATGGCAATAAAAGGCCGGCAGATAAGCCTTACCCAGTCCTCCGAAGGGAAATGGGAAGGCATGAGAGAAACCTTCAAGCACAAGAAACTGCTGCTTGGTTCTTCCCTGATTGGCTCAATCGTCGGGTTTATGCCGGGCTTGGGATCAGCCGTTGCCTGCTGGATGGCGTATGCCTGGGCGGTAATTACCGGGAAACCAAAGGATCAATTCGGCAAAGGCGATATAAGGGGCGTAATCGCACCCGAAGCAGCCAACAATTCATCTCTGGGCGGAGCGCTCATTCCCACGATTGCGTTCGGTATCCCGGGAGGGACACTGATGGCTCTGCTTCTCAGCGCGTTCTGGATGCTGGGATTAAATCCGGGACCTGAGCTGCTGACGAATCATCTGGATTTGATTTATGTAATCATATGGACGGTTGCTTTATCAAATATAGTCGGCGGCATACTTCTGTTCGTCTGGACGGATCAGTTTGCAAAAATAGCGACAATCCGGATTCAGATACTCGCGCCTTTAATAACAGCTGTAATCTTCAGCGGAGCGCTCGTTACGACCATGACAATCTGGGACATCTTCCTTGTATTCGGATTTTGTCTGCTGGGTTGGGTTATGAAGGAATATCAATGGCCTAGACCTCCGTTATTGCTGGGCTTTATCCTGGGGCCGTTGATTGAACGTTTTTATTTTACATCAACCATGGTTTTCGGAATGAAATGGCTGCTGCGTCCGGGTGTCATCGTTATTTTAATATTGACTGTTATTTTCATCATTATCGGATGCAGGGTTGTGAATAACGGCAGAAAGACTCAGGCTTTGGCCGGCGGGGGGGCTGAGGATGAAAAATAATATTAACAATATAGTAGTTTCCCATTGCATAGTGATTATTGTGGTTGGTCTGGGGCTGATAGCCTCTATTCCGTGGCCTTATGAAACTGCATTGTTTCCACGGACAACAGGAATAATTATTGAAATTGTAGCTGTCTGGTCGTTTATTTCTGAACTTTATAAAAAGAAAAAGAGCGGAAAAAGCACCAGCGCAAAACCTGTAATAGATTATGCAGCACTGAAGAAAGCGGCTGCTGCATTCGGCTGGCTTGCAGGTTATGTTGTGGGGGTCTGGATAATAGGGTTTATTTTCGCATCAGCTCTTTATGTCTTTCTGTATATGAAAGTAAAAAGCCGGCAGAATTGGCTTGCGTCGATCATTTGCTCAGCCGGAGCAGCTGCGTTTATAGAGGTGATGTTCGTGGTGCTGCTGCGCAACAGGTGGTTTACCGGAGCACTCTGGGTATGGCTGGGATTCTAACCATCTTTTAAATGAAGAATTTTAAATTAACAAAGGAGTTTTAGATGAAAAGGAAGATTTTTTTTATGATTAGTTTAATGGTTTTAATTGCATCAAATACCGTCTTTTCGCAGGGCGGGCAGGAATCTGCGGCCTTAGCTCAGCCTGCCGAACCCCCGGTGGTTGAATCTGCTAAATCGATTGATCTCGATCATATGGCAAATGATGACACAAGAAAAGCGGAGCTGGTTTTAGCCATTCATGTGCTTGTTGACGCGGATGTCCTCGACAGTTTTGGACATCTGAGCGTCAGATCTGCAGCTGATCCCAACGTTTTTTACATCCCGCGTGCCATGACGCCTGCTCTTGTTCAGGTTGAAGACCTTGTTGCGGTAAGCGTGGAAAACGGTCAGCCGATCAATCCTGATTCTCCGCGCTGTAACGGCGAGAGGTTTATTCACAGTGAACTTTATAAAGCAAGACCTGAAGTGAATGCTGTTCTGCACAGCCATACAGCAGATGTAATTCCGTTTACAGTTGCCGATGTACCTCTTCGCCCGGTAATAGCACAGGCTGACTTTCTGCCCCTGGAAACCCCTGTTTTTGAGATCCGGGACGCCTGGGGCCCGTCAGCGGAAGAACGCGGTGTTCAGATTAGAAATACCACACATGCCGCTGCTGCCGCCAAAGCTATGGGAAATTCACCTGTACTTCTGCTTCGCGGCCACGGAATGAACGTTGCAAGCGACTCGATCCACCGGATTGTTGTACAGTCAATTTATACAATGATAAACGCAAAGGTGCTGCGTGAGGCTATGACTCTCGGCAGCGGAAATATTATTGCGCTTGATGAAAAGGAACTTGCGTACTACACAAAAGAAAATTTTGATGTTGAACGTCCATGGTCAAACTTTCTGCGAATCATGCAGGAGCATGAGGCTGCAAGAAAATAAATTGTGAGTCAATTCTTTAAAGGGGGCCGGACGGCCCTCTTTTCTTTTATCCAGGGAAAGATGCTTTCTTTAATCAATTTTAAAACTATCATCGTTGTTGTGTGGTTTTCTTTCGGTACTGTATCGGCGAGGTGCCGAAATTCTTCTTGAATGTCCGCGAGAAATGGTCGACCGATTCGTATCCAATCAGCTCGGTGATCTCTGAGACCTTCAGAGCTGTATTTTCGAGGTAATCCTGGGCCCGCGACATTTTAAGATCCCTTACTATACTGATGAAACTCCTGTTCAGGTTGCTCTGGATCAGTCTTGATAAATGAGCCTCGGAATAGTCAAATGTGCGGGCAAGCGATTCAAGCGAGACCGTTTTATAATTCTGCTGAATGTACTGAAGAATCAGCGGAAAGTCCCTGTGGGTCCGCGTAAGGCTGTCGAGACGATAGATGGTTATGCTGTCCCTGTACCTCCTGAGAATCAGGGCAAGAAAAAGGTTCAGAAGGCTGACGCTGCAGGTGTTTGTGTAGGGGCCGTGCTGGTTGGTTTCATATGCAAGCTGATGAATAATGTCCCGAAGCTGGGGAAAAAGCTCGGTTTTCAGGATCAGATAATTGCTTGATTCCGGATTGTAGATTGAGTTTCGAAGAAATGTAGAAACCAGATCATTATGCGTTAGAAGTTCTCCGAAGATCGAATTGAAGGTGCTCTTTCGTACGACGATTCCGAGGGCCAGGGTCTCCGGCATCAACGGCTGGTTATGAGGAGACTGCGGAGGGACAATACACATGTCCCCTTCGCTCAATTGAATAGTATCATTCTCGAAAAGCAGGCTGCAGCTGCCTTTATACATATATGTGATCTCAAAATATTCATGGCAATGCTGGGATGTATCCATGTACGGCATATGCTTGAAGCAGAATACATCCTTCTCCCATGGAAACATTCCCTCTTCATCGAGAGTCCCCTGTCCGTGGCGTAAATTGTCGGTTTTGATTATACGGCTGGCATTGATTGGAAAATCAAGAACCATATTATCGAATTGCCCTCCGGTCATATTATCAATATAATCCGGAAAGGGGGGCGGTTCGTTCAGCAGCCTGCCTTCTTTCTGCAGTCCTCTCAGCGCTTCGGGGAACGAGGTTAGTTTCTTTTTGCTGTTAAAACGGTTAATAACATATTCCTGTACCCGTCTTCCTGAGGTGTAATAAACCTGTTCCTCCGGGGAGGACTCCGGGATATGTGTCTTCATATTTAAAGTGTAGTTGCTTTTCCTCTCTCTGTCAGCAGTTAAATATCAAAAAAAGTCGGATTCTTATAAAATATGAACATTTACTTCTGCATTAAACCATTTATAATTTACAGCATACTAATGACAACAGCAGAGGTTTTGGAGAAAAAATGAAAGCAAGCATCGCCGACAGCGGTCAGCCTATAATTGAAACAATAGAAATGACGAAAAGATTCGGTCCGACTCTTGCTCTCGATAAGGTAAATCTCAGAATTTACCGCGGACACATTCTCGGATTAATCGGTGAGAACGGATCCGGTAAATCCACCATATCTTCTATTATAGCGGGTATGCAGCCGCCCACCGAAGGGTCGATGCTCTACAGGGGAGAACCTCACAGCCCTCATACCATGATCGAGGCCGGAAAGGCTGGAATCGGCATGATTGTTCAGGAACAGGGATATGTGTCCGGGATAACGATATCCGAGAATATTTTCCTCGGAGAGGAAGGCCGGTTCCGAAAGCTGTTGGCAATTTCAAAGGGCGCCATGAACAGGGCGGCCAAAACTGCGCTTGAAAAGATCGGGCTGAATGATATTGATCCGTCAATGCTGATTGATGAGCTTGATCTGCAGGATCGTAAACTGATTGAGCTTGCAAGGGTAATGATCAACGATCCCGAGGTTTTAATTGTCGATGAAACAACCACAGCCCTTTCCCAGCACGGACGTGATATTACCTATTCAATAATGAGGCGTATGCGGGATGAAGGAAAGGCTGTAATATTTATTTCTCATGACCTCGAAGAGCTTATGGAAATCTGCGATACAATGACGGTTCTTCGCGACGGCAGGCTGATTACAACCCTTGAAAAGAATGATTTTGATGCCGGGGTGATTAAAACAAATATGGTCGGCCGCGACATGGGTGATAAATATTACCGCGAAGACTATTCCTCCCAGGTTTCATCTGATGTTCTGCTCGATGTCGAAAACATTACGACCGGTTCCGGTTTGCTGATGAATTTTTCGCTGACGCTCCACAAAGGCGAGATCCTCGGTATCGGAGGATTGTCTCACTGCGGAATGCATGAACTGGGAAAGGCCGTTTTCGGTGAAGAGAAACTGCTTACCGGAAAGGTAACCCATGTACCTTCCGGAGATATAATCGATACCGCCAAAAAAGCCCTGAAGCACTCTATGGGCTACGTGAGCAAGGATCGCGACAAAGAAGCTCTCGTTCTTGCCGCTTCCATTAAGGATAATATTGTCTGTGCGGGTCTTGATAAGGTAAACACGGGTCCGTTTATCTTTCCGAAAACCGAGGACGGCTACGTCAATGCGCAGGTGAAAAACCTTTCCATCAAGTGTGCTTCAATCAGCCAGAACGTTCAGTATCTTTCCGGAGGAAATAAACAGAAGGTCGTTTTCGGCAAATGGGTAGGCCGTGACTGTGAAATCCTTATCCTTGACTGTCCTACCCGCGGTGTCGATGTCGGTGTCAAGGCGGCGATGTACCAGCTTATTGAGGATATGAAGAAGGCAGGCAAAGCCATAATTATGATATCCGAAGAGCTTACAGAGCTTATCGGCATGTCCGACCGGCTTCTTATTTTGAAGGACGGACAATTGGCGGGTGAATTCAACCGGAGCCGGGAACTGTCTGAGCAGCACATCGTAGAATGCATGATTTAGGGGAATTTGATGATAAGCAAACACTGGGAAAACATTAAGCAATATTTTCCTCTTCTGGGATTATTATTGGTTTTCGGAATTTTTATTATTTTAACGAAGGGTGCGATTCTTTCAGCCGTGAGCCTGAGAAGCCTTCTGAACCAGATTATAACAACTTCACTTGTATCCATAGGAGCGGTTTTTGTTTTTGGTTCGGGAAATTTTGACCTTTCAATCAGCGGCTGTGTAGCCCTTAGTGCAGTTCTTGCCGGGTATGCCGCAATCGCCACGGGAAGCCTGGTGGTAGCCTTTATTGCGGCCATCGGAGTCTCGCTGCTGCTTGGACTGCTGAAGGGATTTTTCGCGGCCTATGTGGAAGTACCGTTGTTTATTGTTACTATCGTTATGGGATTTATGATTTCATCGGTGGTCCTGGTTATTATGGGAGACGATGCAACTATCTACCTGAGTGAGGCAGTGACGGAAATCCCGTCATTTACTTCAGGGCAGATAGCGGTAATAAACCTCATAGTGCTTGCTGTCTATTTTATTCTGAGCATTGTTCTGTTCAATTTTACTGCTCTCGGGCGTCAGATACGAATCCTCGGCGGAAATCAGGTAACCGCGCGGCAGTCGGGAATGGACCTGCCGAAGATAAAAATCGCCGCATTCTTAATCGGAGCGCTCGGTATAGGGCTCGCGGCTTTTATTATTCTGATACGCACCAGAACGGTCGGGACAACCACTGCCGGGGCCGTGGGAATGGATGTCCTTGTTGCACTGGTTCTTGGCGGAATGCCCCTCTCGGGCGGACCAAGGAGCAGGATTAGTGCAGGACTTATTGGTGCAGCCACCATCGCTGTTGTCAATGCCGGCCTGACCATGATTGGCTTCGGGCTTGCTTCCATCCAGGTCAGCCGTGCGATCCTGTTTCTGGTGATTGTTTATATAGCGAGTATGACGTACAGGACTAAATTGTTGCCG
>QKCC01000004.1 GCA_003245835.1 Spirochaetales bacterium
TAAAGAAAAGTTGTCAGATAGGTAACCATTAAAAGAGTTTACCGTTACACTCATTTTGTCAAAATAACCATTAATCTCTCCGGTCCAGCTATTCATTGATGCATCGATGAGGGCAATACTGTCATTGGTTATAGTCTTTACCGAAAGATTCATACTGATTGCGACAAACGCGCCCAGAATTACGACAAATGGAATTAGTGTAAAAACAAATAATTTCAGAGAAATTTTTTTCATTTCAAACTCCCTATCTTCCTAAATTATAAGAAAACAGAAAAACCAAAATCAAGGTTTTATAATGTGATTTGTGCATATACTTGTGACTTAATTCATGTTACCGGTAATTGTAACGGCCGAGATTCACAAGGTTTCTGAAGAGATCAGCACCCGGATGACCGATATCAGCAGGTCCACCGAACAATTACCGAACGGAGCGACGGAACAGGCAGCATCAGCCGAAGAAGTCTCGGTACCGATGGAAGAGATGGCAAGTTAGATTAAAATGAATGCTGAAAATGCATCCCAGACTGAAAAAATTGCCGGGACAGTTACTCTCAGGGCAATAGAGAACGCTCAGACTGCTCGACACACTAAATCATTTCAGGACCGATACAGATAATTCTCACAGTCCCGAAAAATACCTTCCGACGGCTTAAAACTCTTCCCTGTTTCAGGCAGTGAGTTAATGAAAATCTTTCCGTAGTATTTCTTCAGTATCCGGGAGTCGAGAATAGCAACGACTCCCGAATCGGTTCCCCGGCGCATTAGCCGGCCGAAACCCTGTTTGAGTTTTATGACGGCTTCTGGAAGCATGTACTCCATAAACTGGTTGCCCCCGCGCGACTCAACCGCCTCCATTCTCGCGGCGATTACAGGATCCGTTGGAACCATAAACGGCAATTTGCAGATTATAACAACTTTAAGCGAGTCTCCGGGGGTATCAATCCCCTCCCAGAAGGATGAAGTAGCAAACAGCACACTCGCCGTGTCGGTTTTGAACCTTTCCAGCAGCCTTGTCCGGTCGTCATCGCCCTGTTTCAGAACTGTAATACCAAGGGCGTCCAGTCCGGGTTTTATAGCCTCGTAAGTATCCGCGAGCATTCTGTAGGATGTAAAAAGCAGAAGCCCTCTGCCCTCCGACAGTTCCAGAAGCTTCAGTGAAAAATCTTCGACGAAGCCCTGATAGTCCGGGTCGTTCGGCTCGGGAGCATCTTCGGGCACACTCAGAAGCACATTATCTTTATACGGAAAAGGAGATTTGAACATCGATGCGGACACAGATCGGTCTTCAAATCCGTTAAGCCCGACCCTGGCGGACCAGAACCTGAAATCGCGGTTTACAGATATGGTCGCCGATGTACAGACAACGGTTTCGTAGGGGCTGAAAACCGATTCGCGCATCATCCTGGAAATATCGAGCGGGGTTATTACAAAACGGGCAAAAAAATCGCCTGAACTGCTTTTGCTTTTTTCGACCCAGAATACATCTCCCGGTTTTTCATCCCAAAGCGTAAAGGACTGGCAGATAGACGCAAAACCCTCAAGCCGCCTTTCCAGCATCCGCACTTCGTAGACTACCGGAAGTTCGAGGTCCTTTTCATCAAGGCGTTTTACGATATTCTCGACTGCATCAAGACAGTCCAGAATCCGCTTCTGAAGTTCTATCATCAGCGGGAAAATTTTCTCTTTAAAAATCTCTTCGGTATCTTTCTTCAGCCTGATGCTCAGACCGCTGTCGACAATCTCGACTGCTGCGGCATCCAGGACCTGCATCTGTTCCCTGATGCTGTCAACCAGGCCCGGAATCTTTTCATCATCCTCAAAAGCGCCGGCTTCGACCTGAAGGCTGATTACTGCCCCGAAGGTCCTGGCCTTTCTCCTTGAATACAGACGGTTCACCTGCTTCAGCACTGAAAAAACATTCAATTCAGATGAAAAGAAGCTGGTAGCACTCGATTCCATATTATGCGCTTCGTCAAAGATTATCCGGGTAAACGGCGGAAGGACAACCGAATTATCAAAACCGGCGCCATCGAGGCGCATGGCAAGATCTGAAAAAAGAAGGTGATGATTCACAACGAGCAGCCTGGCTGCCGCCGCTTCCTTTTTGGATTTCAACACAAAGCATTTTTCCCTGTTGCGGCACCGGAGGCCGAGACAGGAATCACCTTCAGAATTGACCTTTGACCATGTATTGGCCGAAGGGAAAAATGACAGATCATCCTTCGTACCTGTCGAGGTTGTTTCGGTCCATTCTTTTATTGAAGCAAGCTCGTTGTCTTCATCTTCAAAAAGAGTCTGCTCATCTATTGCCGAAGCAAGCCGGCGAAGGCATACGTAATTCCCCCTGCCCTTCACAAGCACAGTACGGCAGTCTGAAAATGATTCGTCAACCTGACCTAATATTTTTTTTGCGAGCGGAATGTCCTTATCAATGAGCTGGTGCTGCAGGTTTATTGTAGCGGTTGAAACGACCACTCTTTCTTCATTTGAAGAAGCCCAGTTAAGTGCCGGCAGCAGGTAGGCCATAGATTTACCGACACCGGTACCGGCTTCGGCTACGCATATTTTCCCTTCGTTGAAGCTTTCAGCCACCCGGCGCAGCATAGCAACCTGAGGAGGCCGGTATTCGTAGTATCCGCCGGAAGCCATCGCTTTCTCGAGCGCGCCGCCGGGTTCGAGAAGCGCTGCGAGTTCTTCGACGTTGAGCGGACGCTTTTCACGGACGGTCACAGGTTCAACAACCGCGTACACCCTCTCTACCTTATTGTCAACAATATAGAAACCTATGCCGTGTTCACCGAGGCGGCCGGCAACCTGCATATCGGCGGCAGAGGGTTTCAGGACACCGCCGGGATGGTTATGAATAACCACATCGCCTTTTTCCATATGCTGAAAAACCGCAGGAACGGAACCGTCGTCACCCCTTGCAGCAACCGTGACCTCGAAAATAATCCCCTCGAGGACTTTGCCCCAGGCCATGACTTCATTCCCGTCGGTATCTTCAATTGCATCTTTAAGCTGTTCAATTACTCCCGCCGAGAGTCTGTCTGCTGCTTTCATTAGGGCCATTATGATCTTATATAAGCGGGTTGTCAAAGGGGAATGTATTGACTATATGTGCTCAGCATGGTAGAAAAATTTATATTTTTCCGGGTCAATAGAGGTGCGGAAGTCATCAGTAATCTGCGGAGGGTGCGGCAGCCCGTTGAAGCAGCTGAAAGGGACTTTCCGCCGAAGATTTCAGCAGTACCGTCGGCTGTCTTCTGGGGTCTGTGGAGAACATCCCAGACACTGTCACTTAAACAGTGGAGCGCTATTGAACTGCTGTGCCTTAGGCGCTGCTTCGCAGTCAGTTTATTCCATTCATTAAGACTATAGATTCGGTTCATTACTCACTACCACAAGGAGAAAAAGATGATAGTAATGAAGTTCGGCGGCACATCCGTTCAGAACACCGAAATGATCGACAGTGCAGTCGCTATTGCACAAAACCAGCTGGATAGATCTCCCCTGCTTGTTTCTTCAGCTATGGGAAAAACAACCGATAAGCTCGTTGCTATTTCCGAAGCCGCTGTACAGGGAAGCCATGACCTTGCATTCTCAATTTTTGAGGATATAAAGGCGAGTCATTTCATGGCCATTAATGGATTTCTTACAGGCAGCAACCTTCAGTTCGCGACAGAACGTGCCGAGACGCTTTTTGACGAGCTTTCATCGCTGATCAAGGGGCTTACTCTTTTACGAGAGTGCACAGCCCGCAGCGCAGATGCTATTCTTTCATTCGGAGAACTGCTTGCCACAACAATTATTGCGGCACGTGCACGTGAACTCGGTATAGAAACCATTCTGCTTGATTCGCGGAAACTTGTTAAGACCGATGATAATTTTACTTCGGCCATCCCTATTATGGATAAAACAGGCGAACTTATCCGCGGAACGGTATCTCCAGCACCGGGAAAGCTCTATGTAGCACAGGGATTTATAGGCTCGAATATGGAAGGCGTCGTAACAACCCTCGGAAGGGGCGGTTCCGATTATACTGCTACAATTTACGGATCCGCACTCGACGCGGAAGAGGTTCAGATATGGACGGATGTAAACGGAATAATGACAGCCGACCCGAGAATTGTCAGAGAAGCCAAAACAATTGCCAATGTCAGTTATGATGAAGCAGCAGAGCTCGCATTTTTCGGTGCAAAG
>QKCC01000196.1 GCA_003245835.1 Spirochaetales bacterium
ATTGCTATTGCGAATGTAGGCTCCGCCGCGATGGGAGCCATAGGCGAAAAACCCGAGATTGCTTCCCAGGCGCTGATTTTTGTTGCGCTTGCCGAAGGTGTTGTAGTTTTCGGATTCATTACAGCGCTGATGATCCTCGGTAAAGTCTGACATTCTGTAAATGAACTACTTTCTTATCGGTGATGAAGATACAGTACTAGGGTTTGAACTTGCCGGCGTTTCAGGCTTAGCAGTTGAATCTGCAGCTGACGCCGAAAAAGCGTTCAGCACGGCCCTTGAAGACCGTAATAACGGTATAATCATCATTACTGAAGATGCAGCTGATTTGATCAGGGAAAAGGTTGACAAGTATCTTTTTTCCGCAGCTTTCCCGCTTATTGTAGAGATTCCGGGCAGCCGTGGTGTAAAAAAGGATCGCAAGGATCTTCGTACCCTTGTCAACGAAGCAATTGGTATAAAAATCTGATTGGTTATGGAAGAAGATAATAAATTAATCCAGGGAATTATCTCGAAAGCAGAAACGGAAGCAGAAAATATAGTAAAGGCGGCAGAAAAAAAAGCCGCCGACAATCTGCGGGATTCTGATCTAAGTATAGAGCGGATCAGAACAGAGACTGATGCTAAAATTGCTTCAAAACTGTCCGCAATAGAAAAACGGACTTCTGCCGCGGTAAAATCTGAACAGAGAAGACAATTCCTTAGACGCATGGAAAAGATCTATGCTGATATTCACAGGCTGTTTCAGGACAGAATCATCAGTCTTGCCGGGACCCCCGAATACGCGGATTTTCTTGCAAAGCTGATTGCCGAGGGTGCGATTGCCGTCAACGACAGTGAAGTCTTCGTCCGCTGTTCTTTTCGTGAAAAAGTAGATGAACGGATTCTCGAAAAAGCCTCCGCCTGCGTCTTTGAGGCGACCGGAAGGAAAATAAAACTGAAGATTTCAGGGGATGCCGCCTTAACAGCACAGGGAATTATAGTTCAGTCTTCCAGCGGCAGGATTTCATACAACAACCAGATCAATACCAGGCTGCGGAGATTTGAAGAGGATATCAAAATGATAATAGCTGACGGTCTAAACAAGGAGACTTCATGGAAGACAGAATAATAGGCCGGGTATACAGGGTTAACGGACCGGTTATTGAAGCTTCCGATATTACGGACGCTATGATGATGGAACTGGTCCGAATCGGTGAAGGACGGCTTGTAGGCGAGATAGTCAAGCTAGCCGGCAATACCGCGGTCATTCAGGTTTACGAAGATACTACGGGAATACGCCCCGGTGACGATGTGTTCGGCAGCGGCATGCCCCTGTCGGTTGAACTCGGACCGGGCCTGATCGGGACGATCTACGACGGCATTCAGCGTCCGCTTGAAGCCCTTCTTGAAGCAAGCGGTGAATTTATCGCTAAAGGCATCACCCGCCCGGCATTGAACAGGGAAAAGAAATGGCATTTTATTCCCTCTCCCGGACTAAAAGCCGGCGATACGATAGCGGAAGGATTCGCACTGGGAACTATCAAGGAAACCGACCGCGTCTCGCATAAAATACTGGTGCCGGCGGGAAAAGGCGGGACAATAAAAAACCTGACCGCCGAAGGTGATTACACAGTTGCCGATTCTGCTGCCGAAATCGAGACAGCATCAGGCATTGCAAAGATAGATTTTTATCACCGCTGGCCGATCCGCAAACCAAGACCCGTCAAACAGAGACAGCCCCTTAAAATCCCGCTTGTTACAGGGCAGCGTGTTATAGACACCCTTTTCCCTCTTGCTAAAGGCGGCACAGTAGCAATACCCGGCGGATTCGGCACCGGAAAGACCATGACACAGCATGCCGTCGCAAAATGGTGCGACGCAGATATTATCGTTTACATCGGCTGCGGCGAACGCGGCAATGAAATGACCGATGTACTGATGGAATTCCCGGAACTGATTGATCCGCGTACCGGAACCTCGCTGATGGACCGTACCATACTGATCGCCAATACTTCGAATATGCCTGTTTCTGCACGCGAGGCAAGCATCTACACCGGGGTAACGCTCGCCGAATACTACCGCGACCAGGGCTACCATGTGGCCGTAATGGCCGACTCTACATCGAGGTGGGCTGAGGCGCTGCGCGAGCTTGCCGGACGTATGGAAGAGATGCCCGCGGAAGAAGGTTTTCCGGCCTACCTGCCGACACGTATAGCAGAATTCTACGAACGGGCCGGCTATATGACCGTACTTGACGGTGAAGAAGGCTCGGTAACAATAATCGGGGCCGTATCACCGCCCGGCGGAGACTTCTCTGAGCCCGTAACACAGCATACAAAACGCTTTGTCCGCTGCTTCTGGGGGCTCGACCGCCAGCTTGCCAATGCGCGCCATTATCCGGCAATAAGCTGGCTCGAATCATACAGCGAGTACCTCGATGATGTGTCCGGATGGTGGGAAACGCATTCAGGGACTTCGTGGCTTAAAAACCGCGCCGAAATTATGGAATTGCTTCAGAAAGAGGTCAGACTTCAGCAGGTCGTCAAGCTCGTCGGGCCGGATGCGCTGCCTGACAGCCAGAGGTTCATAATTGAGGTATGCACGCTTTTTAAAAACGCCTTCCTGCAGCAGAACGCTTTCGATGACATAGACCGTTATTCATCGGTTGAAAAGCAGGTAAGAATGCTCGAAATAATCCTTACATACAGCCGCAGGGGAGCCGACGCGATACGCAGGGGCGTGACCATCGTAAAACTTCGGCATATGAAAATTGTTCAGGACATTGCAAGAATGAAACTCAGCGTAGCCAACGACGATACAACCGCCATGGACAAGCTTGAAGCAAGGCTTGAAAGGGCAATGGACCAGCTGGAGAGTATTTATGAGTAAAGAAGAATTTATAAGCAAGGAGCTCCTCGCCGGCAGGGAATACGCCGGGATCGATAAAATCGAAGGGCCTCTTGCGTACATAAGAAAAACCCATCCGGTCGGCTACCGTGAACTGGTCGAATGCGTCGACAGGGACGGCAGCATAAGAACCGGACTGGTTCTCGATACCTCTGAGGATGTCGTCGTCGTGCAGATATTTGAAGGGACATCGGGTCTTACACTTCCGCATACAAGCATGCGGTTCATGGGTGAACCGCTCTCGATCGGAGTGTCAGAGGCAATGCTGGGCCGTGTATTCAACGGCCTGGGCAAACCAATCGACAGCGGAACTGCACCGCCGACCGAAGAGCTTCTTAATGTAAACGGTTTGCCGATTAACCCGACAGCACGCGAATACCCGAGGGACTTTATTCAGACCGGCATCTCGATTATCGACGGCATGACCACATTAATCCGCGGTCAGAAGCTGCCGATTTTTTCGGGTAACGGCCTGCCGCACAACGAGCTTGCCGCACAAATTGCGCGCCAGGCAAAAATAAACGGAGACAAGTCCAACTTTGCCGTCGTTTTTGCGGCGATGGGCGTCAAACACGATGTAGCCAGGTATTTCATCAACAGCTTCGAAGAAACGGGTGTAATAGGCAACGTCGCCCTGTTTCTGTCGCTGGCCGATGATCCGTCAATAGAGCGGACAATTACCCCTCGGACCGCGCTCACCCTTGCCGAACATCTTGCGTTCAACAAGGGCATGCATGTGCTGGTTATAATGACCGATATGACAAACTACTGCGAATCGCTGCGTGAAATTTCAACGCTGCGAGGAGAAATCCCTTCAAGGAAGGGATACCCCGGCTACCTTTATTCCGACCTTGCCGAACTCTATGAACGCTCGGGAATGCTTAAGGGGCTTCCTGGTTCGATTACACAGCTGCCGATTCTGACCATGCCGAATGACGATATCAGCCATCCTGTACCGGACCTTTCCGGGTACATAACCGAAGGTCAGATTGTTTTTGAACGGGAAATGCACGGCAGGGGAATTTATCCGCCTGTAGCCGGGCTGCCGTCGCTATCGAGACTGATGAAGGACGGCATCGGCGAGGGAATGACCAGGGCGGACCATCCGCATCTTTCCAACCAGCTTTTTGCCGCCTACAGCTATGTAAAGGATGTCAGGAACCTTGCGTCCGTCATCGGCGAAGAAGAATTGACTCCGCTTGATCATCAGTACATGGAATTCGGTGATTTTTTCGAAAGATCGTTTGTAAACCAGGGTACTCACGAAGACCGCACCATTGAGCAGACGCTTGACATCGGCTGGGAGGCGCTGA
>QKCC01000250.1 GCA_003245835.1 Spirochaetales bacterium
CAACCTGAACTGCTTTTCGACCAACCCCGATGAATCCTTTCAGACTGTGGTCAACCGAAACTCGGATACGGCCGAATCGGTACTGATAGCAGCTATGCTGGTCTATGCCGGCAGGGAGTATGCCGCATTGTGCCGGGCAGCCGGAGGGCGGTTTATTGCCGAAGCGGAATACACAGAGAGAGCCGTCGCGGAAATGTCCTCGATTATTCTCAGTGAGGGCTGGGACGGCAAGTGGTTTCTTCGCGCTTACGACGCTGAAAGCCGGAAGGTGGGCAGTTCCGAAAACACCGAAGGGAAGATCTTTATCGAGCCGCAGGGTTTCTGCGGAATGGCGGGCATAGGTGCAGACCTCGGCTATAATATTCAGGCGCTTGATTCTGTCGCAAAGCACCTGGCGCATGAATACGGAATAGATATTCTTGCACCTGCATATACTTCGTATGATCTGTCGAAAGGCGAGATAACATCATACCCGCCCGGCTACAAGGAAAACGGGGGTATCTTCTGTCATAACAACCCGTGGATAATGATTGCCGAGGCTGTCGCGGGACGCGGTGATAAGGCCTTTGATTATTATAAACGCATAGCCCCGGCTTTTATAGAAGAAATAAGCGGACTGCACCGCACCGAGCCCTATGTCTATTCACAGATGATTGCCGGAAGCGCCGCCGTAAAACCCGGCCAGGCCAAGAACTCATGGCTTACAGGAACTGCGGCATGGAATTTTGTTGCGGTAAGTCAATGGATTCTCGGTATTCGCCCGTCTTATGACGGCCTGGTAATTGATCCATGTCTTCCTTCAGAACTGAAGGAGCTGCACGTAACAAGGGTTTTCAGAGGGGTTCGATACGATATAACTATCAAAAATCCCGAAGGAAAGAACAAGGGCAAACCGAAGCTTGTACCCTTTCCCGGGAATCAGGCTGGGGTTAAGGTGGAATATATATTGTAGGGTCATAAAACCAGCACAGGCTTCCGCTTAAAATTGGAAAAACAGCTTGTCATTAATCATTGCTTTGCACTAATATGACGGTAATCAAGGAGACATGATATGTTCGAAGAACTGCTCGCCGACAGAACCTCCATTATGGGGGCAAGCGCTATACGGGAAATACTCAAGGTTGTAGGTAAGCCGGGGATGGTTTCACTCGCCGGAGGAATACCCAGCCCCGACAGTTTTCCGATGGAGAGGATTAAAGAACTTACAGACCGTGTCTTTACGAAATACGCATCTTCTGCATTCCAGTATGATTTAAGCGAGGGTTTTACTCCGCTTAGAGAGGCAATGTCCGCATACCTTGCAGAGAAGGGCATCATTGCAGGACCGGATGAAATCCTGATTCAGAGCGGTTCACAGGGCGTTCTTGATTCGCTCGGTAAGGTGCTTATATCCAAAGGCGACAAGATTGCGGTTGAAGCCCCGACCTACCTCGGTGCTATCCAGGCATTCAAGCCCTACGAGCCGGAATTTGTAAGGATGGAGATGGATGACCAGGGTCTTGTTCCGGAGTCTCTTGAAGATACACTCAAGAATCACAGGATAAAATTTATCTATACCGTTCCCACGTTTCAGAATCCGACCGGACGCAGTATAACTCTCGAGCGTCGAAAAAGGATCGCCGAGATCATCATCAAATACGGTGCACTGCTCGTTGAGGACGACCCGTACAGTAATCTCCGCTATACCGGGGAACCTGTTCCGGCTATTAAAACGATGGCCCCCGATAATGTTATTTATATTACGACCCTGTCGAAGGTTCTCGCTCCCGGACTGCGGATAGGCGTGGTTGCTGCGCCGAAGGTTATTACCAACTGGCTTGTGATAGTCAAACAGGGCGTCGATCTGCATACCTCGACATTTTCTCAGGCTATTGCGGCTGAGTATATTTCGGGCGGCTACATCGAGCAGCAGCTGCCGAAAATAATCGAGCTGTACAGGCCCAAGCATAAGGCTATGCTGGCCGCGCTCGAGAAATATTTTCCGAAGGGATTTACCTTTTCAAAACCTGAAGGCGGAATGTTTATCTGGGCGGAGGGTCCTGAAGGGCTGAACCTTATCGATGCCTACTGGAAGGCTATTGAAAAGAATGTTGCATATGTACCGGGCAAGTATTTTTATACAGAGGATTCCGAAGGCTTCTCTACGATGCGGCTGAACTTTACTATGAGCGAAGTTCCCGTTATAGAGCAGGCTGTTGAGAGACTGGCCGGTGTCCTTAAAAGCCTGTAGATTACGGGCTTTTCAATTATGTGAAAATTAAAATATCATAGTTTACAAACCGCCGATTACGTCATAGAATTATTTCATGATTGAATTATGCGGATCTCTTCTTGCGGCAAACCATGTTCATCTTGCCCGCGATCTGAAAATGGCTGAGGCTGAAGGTATAAAAAGATTTCATATCGATATCTGCGACGGACACTATACGCCGCATATTGCGTTCGGCGACCAGATGGTTCGTGAGATCAGGCTCGAAACCGACGCTGTCCTTGAAGCCCATCTTGCGGTCAGAAATATGCCTGCGATAGCCGAAACATTTTTTAATACCGGCGTCGACATTCTTACCATTCAATATGAAAGCTGTGAACTGCCGTCAAGGCTCATGAAACAGATCAGGGCCGCCGGAATTATGACAGGAATCAGTTTTATTCCCGCTACAGGTTTTGACAGAATGGAATACTTTCTTGATGAAGCGGATTTTGTCAATATTCTGGGGGTAGATCCGGGGATAGGCGGACAGGATTTTAATCCCAAAATACTGCGAAAAATTGAAAAAACGGCTGAGTTCATCCATAAAAACAAACTGAAGACCAGAATATCCGTTGACGGCGGCGTTAACATTTCGACACTGCGTAACATTATAGATGCCGGCGCAGACATTCTGACCTTTGGAAGTGCTGTTTTCAGCGGCGATATAAAAAGCAATGTAGAGGCAATCAGGGGGAAAATTATAAAATGAGCAGATATGTACTTGGAATTGACGCCGGAACCGAAAGTATCCGTGCCGGAATCTACGATGAAAAAGGACACTGTATCAGTTTCGGTACAAGTGAAAACACCAATATACACAGGCACCCGGGGTGGGGCGAACAGAGCATACAGCAGTGGGACAAGGCGCTCATTGAATCAGTGAAGCAGGCAATTTCCAAATCGGGCATAGACCCGTCCTTAATTGAAGGAATAGGTCTGGACGGTACGAGCTGCACGGTAGTTTTTCTTGATGAGAACGGAATCCCGCTGCGTGACGCAGTAATGTGGATGGACATCCGCTCGGCTGCCGAAGCTGATGAGATTGCAGCCTGCGGTGATCCGGCGCTGAAATACGTAGGTTTCAGCAAGGTCTCGGCGGAATGGTTTCCGTGCAAGAATCTCTGGATCAAACGGCATGAACCGGAAATTTACAATAAAGCAGTCACGATTTTTGAACACACTGACTGGCTTGCCTACCGGCTGACCGGCGAAATTACAGCCAATATCAATACCGTCTCGATCAGATGGTTTTATAATAAAAATGAAGGCGGGTTTCCAAAGTCGCTCTATCATAAGATCGGTCTTGGCGATATTTTTGAAAAACTTCCAAAACGCATAGTTGAAATTGGTGAAGTGATCGGCGGGCTCAGTGCTGCAGTAGCTGCTGAAACCGGACTAAAAGCCGGAATCCCCGTCGCGGGCGGCGGTGCCGATGCCTACATGGGTGTAATCGGGGTGAACGCACTGACTCCCGGTAAGCTTGCGCTGATAACCGGATCCTCACAGCTGCATATCGGTATTACCGATACCGAGCTTCATGTGCAGGGAATCTTCGGGACTTTCCCGGGTGCGATTGTTCCCGGGGCTGAGGTTGTCGAAGCCGGGCAGATCTCGACAGGGTCCATAATAAAATGGTTTGTTTCGAATTTTCTGAGCGCGGAGATAAAGCAGGAAGCTGAAGACCGGGGTGTCACGATCTATGATGTTCTTAATGAACAAGCTTCGAAATTACCTCCGGGTTCCGAGGGGCTTGTTGTTCTTGAACACTGGCAGGGCAACCGGACCCCCTGGGTTGATGCGAAGAGCCGCGGAGTAATACGCGGCCTTACTCTCGGTCACGGACCTGCCCACGTTTTCAGGGCGATAATGGAAGGCGTCGTTTACGGAACCCAGGTCATTCTTCAAAAGATGGAGGAAGGCGGGGTGTTCATAGACGAGATT
>QKCC01000114.1 GCA_003245835.1 Spirochaetales bacterium
GAACTCGATGAAGATGTGTTTGATGAAGTTCCTTCCTTCGATGATTCCGATTCAGAAACTGATTCAGTGTTCGTTGAAACGGAATTTGACAGCATGGACGAAGAAGTTTCTTCGGATTTCGAGGATTCTTTCGGTGAGCTGCCTTCTCCTGATGATGATCTGGTTTTCGACGGTGAAGAGCCGGATTTTGGTGCTTATGAAAGCGAAGAAGCTTCTGTTTCTAAGGATGACGACGAAGTTTTCAGTTTTGATGATGATTCAGAGCTGGATAGCAGCGGTTTTGACGATGATGAAAAGTTCGGAGATACCGCTTTTGACGATGATGAATTTGGAAGTACTGCTTTTGACGATACAGGCTTTGATGAAGAATCGGAAGAATCCGAATTTGACGACAGCTCCTCTTTTGATGACGATATGGATTTTGACAGTTCCGGATTTGAAGATGAATCATATGATGAATCAGACGAACCGGACTATGAATCCGAAAGTGAATCGTACAGGGAACAGACATCAAGCAGACGGAGACCGCTTGCCCTGATTGTGATTCTGATAATTATAATTATTATTCTCGGAATAGGCGCTTTTCTTATTATCCGTGGAATGAATGGAAATTCCGTACCCCCGCTTGAAGCGGATAAGAATCCTGTTACCCATGAGGCTGCAGCCGAAACCAAACCAGAAAAGTCTGTTCCCGAACAGTCAAAGCCTGCCGAAACAAAACCTGCGCCTCCTGCAGTAGAAGAAAAGGCGCCTGAGAAAAGCCCGGTAACTTCCGAGCCCGTCAAGGCAGCCGGCAATAATTCAGCCGCCGCTGCTGCAGGTAAAACTGCAGTGACTTTTGGCGAGGTTCCTCCTGCTGGTCACGGAGGCGGCGTCTGGTACCGGCTGAAATGGGGTGATACCCTCTGGGACCTTTCCAATTCGTTTTACAGGACCCCCTGGCTTTACGGGCTGATAGCGGTCGAAAACAATATAAAAAATCCGGACGTAATTTACGCAGGAACCGATATCATTATTCCGGAAAATTAGTTTTTACTGTACACTGACATTAATGCGTTTCCCCATTGTTCTGCTTACCTGTCTCTCTGTATTTTCAGTTTTTGTCTCCTGCAGTACTGATACGCTGTCTGATCTGTCGGTTGACGAATATGAAAGGATACTGGCCGCCGCCGTTTCTCCGTCGACTCTTCCGGTGGACAGGTTTCACGAACTTGATCCGAATGCTTCATATTACCTTGCATTGAAAACAGCCGAGGCGGGGTTTACGGATGCCGCAGCAGCTCTGGCAAGGCACTGCTGGGAAAGTACCTCCGGCTTGATCAGCGAACGTGCCGCGGCCCTGGCGATTAAACTGCAGTTTGATGCCGGTAATTTTTCTGAGGCTTCTTTTCTTGCAAGCATCGCGGCTGCCGGGTTTCCTTACAATTATGAGTTCAGAAGGATGATTACCGAGGCTGCATACTGGCGGCACCGTGACGCATCGGTTCTTGATACTATCGACGCCCTGCAGAGCTTCCCTGAATCAGAACAGGATTATGAACTATATCTGTTCAGGGCAGTTTCGGCCTTCAGACTGAAGTCTGCAGGCTGGGAGGACCTCTGGGTTCAGATGTTCATGAGTGTTCCGGCATCATCCTTTATCTGCCGCGGCTGGGATTATATTTCTGCAAAGACCGACGACCCGCTTGCATTTTTCCCCGGGTATAGTCAGCTGTTTTCGGCCAAGTATCTGCAGTCTGCAGGCAAATTAAGTGAGGCCGAAGCAGTGTATCGGGAATTTATAGAAAATACCGGCGGAACAGGGCTGTCGCCTGTGATAATTGAAGATCTCGAAAATCTCTATCTGAAAAACGGCGGAAGGGCGCGTGGTGCTGAACTGCTTGAGTCGCTGCCGGACACCGCTTCGGGTGAAAATATTTTTGCAGCTGCGAGACTGTACCGGCGTGCGGGCAGATACGCCGATGCCGAACGCTGCATGGACGAACTCATCGGGATTATCGGTCCTGATTCACTGCACGACAGGGAATTATGGTATTCATTCGACATCAAGGTCCGCAGGAACCTGACCGATGCTCTTGATTCGCTCGATTTTTATACTTCACGGTGGGAGGACGCGGAGTTTTTCACCGATTCTCTCGATCTGCTGTGTACGAACCTCGCGAGCCGCCGTCGATGGAACAGTATAAGTGAACTGGCGCACAAACTCGAGCAGAGCGGCCCCGCGTCGGTTTACGACCGATGCAGGTATATTAGCGAGCGTGCCGCTGTTCTTGGATATATTCAGGATCCGGGTTTTACCGGTCCGTATACGGATCTTTATTACCGCATCCTGTCGGGGGACAGCCTTGATGAACTTCGTATAGATACCGATTCAGTACCGATTGCCGCTGTATGCAGTAGCGGCTACGAGGATTCGCTGAATGAATATGAACAATTCATAGACGGAATGCTGAAATACGACACCGGAGGAATTCTGGCCGAAACTGAAAGGTACAGGGAACATCTGTCGGAACGGTTTTTGGTCAGATGTGCCGGGAACATTGCCCGAAAGGGGAATTACCTCGATTCGATCAGAATAATGTACCGGTTTGAAGGGCGGCACAGTCCATCCGGACTCAAGGCGCTTTATCCTGACTTTTACAGGACCGAGATTGAAGAGGCTGCCGAAAAAAGCGGAATCCCTGCGGAGCTGATGTTTGCGATTGTATGGAAGGAAAGCGGTTTTGAACGCGAGATTGTATCGCGGTCAGGCGCCGTCGGCCTGAGCCAGCTTATGCCCTCGACCGCTGAGGATGTTGCGGGAAGAATGGATTATGATCTCTCTGATTTGACGAATCCTGTCGACAATCTTTCAATCGGGACCTGGTATCTTCAGTGGCTTACCAACTATGTTGGAAATACAGCCGCCGCCGTGATATCTTATAACGGCGGTCCCGGCAGGGTAAGGGGCTGGCAGCGCACCTTTGCGGAACTGCCCGATGATCTGCTGTACGAAGTTGTCCCGGTCGCGGAAACCCACCTTTACGGTAAAAAAGTTTTAACCGCTTCCGTGCTTTACGGACTGCTGTACTATGATTTAGATCCTAAAGATACTTTGAAAATCTTTTTTCAGGAGGAATAATAAAGATTTATGACAATAATTCAGTCAATTATATTGGGCGCGCTTCAGGGTGTAGCCGAATTTCTGCCTATTTCAAGTTCGGGACATCTTGTTGTCTTCAGGAATTTTATGAACCTCGGCGAAATTCCGATCCTTTTTGATGTACTGCTGCATGTTGCAACTCTTGTTGTAGTTTTAATTGTGTTCAGGAAGGCGGTATACAGTCTGATTAGATCGCTGTTCCGGTTTATCGCCCGCAGAACAGATGAAGATGACAAGCTGAACCTGCGCGTGATTCTTGTTATACTCGGGGCAAGTGTGTTTACCGCGGTGCTGGGGCTGCTGATAGAATCCTTTGATGCAGCCGCCTATCCGAAAATAGTTTCGCTGCTTTTTCTTGTCACCGCAGCAATCCTTCTGCTCACGAGATTTATCAAAAATGATCAGGCCGGCTACGGAAAGCCGGGCGTAAAAACAGCCGTTATAACCGGAATTGCGCAGGGAATAGCAGTCTTTCCGGGGATTTCCCGATCGGGCATGACAATTTCGGCATCGCTGTTTGCCGGAATCGGACGCGAGAAGGCCGGAGAGTATTCCTTCCTGCTTTCTATACCCGCAATTCTTGGGGCAATCCTGCTTGAAGTCAAGGATTTTGGAGCGCTTGAAGCCTCCGTTTCAGCCGGTGTTATAATTGCTGGTATGGCAGCGGCCTTCATTGTGGGGCTGTTTTCAATACTGTTCCTGCTGAGACTTATCAAGAAAAGCAGGCTCTGGTTTTTCAGCTTTTACCTGATACCCTTTGGAATTATTTCATTCTTCATATTATAGCGGACAGGCAACTTCCGCTCATAATACCTGATATTATACCGATAATCAGAAAGAGTCCCTGTCGGTAAGGGCGGAAACTCCACAGGCAGACTATTGAAATATGAAGGAGTGAAATTTGAATAAAACAGCCGCCAGATTTGTGTCCGCTTCGGTAATTGCTGTTGCAGGATTGTATCTGCTTATTGCTCTGCTTAACTCTATGAGACCTGCCTTTAATCTCGAGCTGTTTCCCGGGCGGTTTCTGTACATCAGCTTTCTCGAAGCAGCTTTTTATCTGCCGCTGCTGTTTCTTGTCAGCAGCGTTCTGCTGTTCGCTGATTATTATAACCCGAGAATTTTTTCGGCCAAGCTGTTCTCGCTGCTGCCGTTCTTTACATTTTCACTGCTTCTCCGGGTTCTGAATTATGTTCCCGGTTCGCCGGCTGCCGACAGGATCATCACCAGCCTTGGAGTAAGGGGCAGTTCGCTGGTCCTTGGTCTGATTCTGATTCCGGAAGTCCTGATACTGCTTAGAATCCTTTACAAAAGAAGTGCTAAGGAAGTGAAAAGGACTTCCTCGTTTGCCGACCAGCACGTAAGGCGTATTAAAAATGAGAAGTCCGAATATGCGGATGAATATGCGGATTCGGAGCTTGACCCGGTCATACATTCTGATGTGCAGTCAGAATCTGAGTACGTTGAAAACGAACCTGATCACCGTTTTGAACCTGTTTCGCTCGATTTCGGCAGCGGGATAGTTTCGAGGTTAGGTACTGCGGAAAAAACCAGAACGGAAAAACACGAAGTTGATCTTTTTGCAGCAGGAGATTCAGGTTATGGTGAAATCGGTGACCTGCCGGATGCGGATGATTCGGAGAACTTCGAAGCGGAATTACTTGAAGAGCTTGAATCACATGACGACCCTGAAATAGAAGAAATAAGTCTCGAAGCGGAAGATCCTTCGGCCCTGCCTGCCGAACCTCTGGATTTTTATGAAGATGACAGCATGATTGAAGATGCTGACGATGAACTTCCCTCAGTCGAAAAGCATCTCGAGGAAGATTATTATCCTGACGCCCCGGTGCGCGGCGACGAAGAAGAGATTTCGAGGGCCGCCAGGGAAGTATGGTCGGATGCAGAGCAGCTTGGATTCGAAGATCTGATGTCGGAGGATTTTCAGCCGGCGGCTTCACGGGAAGTTGTGATCGAAGACGCGGACGAATGGAGCAGCGACGAACAGTCTGATGATGAACAGTCTGATGATGAACACGACGATAACATGGATGATTTTTCCGGTCTGAGTCTTGATATTGATTTCAGGGAAGGTCAGCTCGATATCCCCGATATGCTCGAAGAACCGGCCGAAGATATTGAACCAGGCATGTTTGGCAGTGATGAAGACGATGATGATTTTGAGGACAGCGATGACGATGAATATGAAGACCCTGAAGATCCCGACGACGATGAAGATGAAGAGCCTGATTTTTTAGAGGTTGAAGATTCTGCCGCTGATGAGGATATTGTCGATAATCCGGAAACGGCTTTTCCAGTGCCGGCACCTTCTGTGCAGCCGAAGAAACCCCGGAAACCGAAAAAGTATTCGGTCCCGGTTGACAATCTTCTTCATCAGTACGAGGACGACAACTACTGGATTATTGACGATGAGACAAAGGCTGCGGCTGAGATCCTCAGAGAGACCCTTGAAGAATTCAGGATTGCCGCGGAGGTAACCGGAATCAGCAAGGGGCCTGTTATTACAATGTTTGAAATACTGCCGGCTCCCGGTGTAAAGCTTTCAAAGATCGTAAACCTCGCTGATAATATTGCGCTCAGACTGGCAGCTTCAAGGGTGCGTATCGTGGCTCCGATACCCGGAAAACATGCTGTTGGTATTGAAGTTCCGAACAAGGATCGTGCAATCGTTTCGTTCAAGGAAATTCTTGATTCTGAGGATTTGAAGAAATCCAGAATGGACATTCCTGTAGTGCTTGGAAAGGATATTACCGGCGGGGCAAGAATTATTGATCTTGTTCAGACGCCGCATCTGCTGATTGCGGGAGCGACCGGTTCCGGTAAGTCTGTTTGCGTTAATTCGCTGATCTGCTCAGTCCTCTACGCAAGGACGCCGGAAGAAGTCAAGATGATTCTTATAGACCCGAAGATTGTTGAACTTAAGATGTACAACGATATTCCGCATCTTCTGACGCCTGTTATTACAGAGCCGAAAAAGGCTTTTCAGTCGCTGCAGTACGCCACATGTGAAATGGAGCGCAGGTACACGCTGCTGAATGCACTGGGTGTCAGGGATGTGAAATCATATAACCGCAAGGTCAAAGATCTGAATCTGGCGACTGATACTCTGCCGTATATTGTGATAATTGTTGACGAGTTTGCCGACCTGATGGCAACGACCGGTAAAGAGCTTGAGAATGTAATATCCCGGCTGGCTGCAATGAGCCGTGCTGTAGGTATTCACCTTGTCCTCGCAACTCAGCGTCCGTCGGTAGACGTAATTACAGGTCTGATAAAGGCCAACATTCCGTCCAGAATTGCGTTCATGGTAGCAAGCAAGACCGACTCAAGAATTATTCTCGACAGCATGGGCGCGGATAAGCTCCTGGGCAAGGGTGATATGCTCTTTACTTCGGCTTGGGACCCTAACCCGATAAGGATTCAGGGCGCCTTTCTTGCCGATGATGAGGTGGAACGGGTTACCGACCATGTGAAAACTCTCGGCGAACCGGAATATATAGATGATGAAATATTTTTACCGGACGGTGACGACGGGGATTTTGAGCTCGAGAGTCTTGCAGGGGGCGACCCCCTGATGGAACCTGCTGTTCAGATTGTTGTTGATGCCGGAAAAGCCTCGGCATCATACCTGCAGCGCAGGCTGAAGATCGGGTATAACCGGGCTGCGCGCCTGGTCGAAGAGATGGAAGAACGCGGAATTGTCGGTCCTGCAAACGGCAGCAAGCCGCGCGATATTATACATATTCCTGATCGGGTTTAATTTTCCTGATAAAAGAAGAAAGTGCAATAGCGGCGGTAACCGTCGTTAGAATATCAGCAATGGGGTTTGCAAGCCAGACCCCGATTGCCCCGTATTGCGGGCAAACTATCAGCATTACCGGAATGAAATACAGCACCATCCTGCAGCTGACAAAAATTGCCGCCTTGCGGGCAGCTCCTGTCGCCTGAAGCAGGATCAGCGTATTGAACATGAATCCGTAAACCGGGTACATGCAGAAGAAGATCCTCGGGGCGTTGAAAATCTGCCCGAGAATCGAGTCGTCGGTTATAAACAGCCCTGATACAAACCTGGGTGTGAAAATCAGCAGCGACCAGAAAATGAATGTAAACACTGTTGCATATACCGTAAAATCCGCGTAGCCGCGAAACATCCGTTTAATCTTTCCTGCGCCGAAATTGACTCCTATGAAAGGCTGCATTCCCTGTGCGATTCCCCATACCGGAGGAAGAAGCAGGCTGAAAATTTTAAAAATCGTGCCGAGGGCAATCACGTCATTGATTCCTGCGAAGAGATCGAGCATTTTATAGGCGGTTACGATCTCTATTATCGCCATCAGCGGGAGCGCCAGTGCCGAGAACCCGATTTTGAGAATATCCTTAATTACTTCAGCGTCCAGTATTTTAAAGTTCAGTCCCGCGTGAATAAGGCTTTTTCCGGATTTCAGAAAGGCCAGGCTCAGAACCATGCTTACCGCCTGTGACAGAACAGTGGCTGCTGCCGCCCCCCTGATTCCGAAATCAAAAACGACCATAAACAGGGGGTCGAGAATCAGGTTCAGAATTGCTCCCGAACCGAGAATAACCATTGCTTCGCGGATCATCCCTTCCGAACGTATAAGCATATTGGACGAGGCCGCGAAATTGATGAAGAAAGTACCCGCAACGACTACCCGCATGTACTGAACACCGAGGTCGAGCATTTCGCCCTCGCCGCCCATGAATGAAACAACCTCGGGAGCAAATACTATGGATATGGCTGTTACAGCAGCACAGATTATAAAGTTCAGCAGGAATACAGCGGGAAAGGCTTTTTTTAGAACTTCATCGTTTCCGCTTCCTATTGCTCTTGAAACGAGCGAGGCGGCGCCTGTGCCTATCAGCCCGGATATTCCATTGTTAAGAAGTGAAAAAGGGTAGATCAGTCCGACCGCACCCATTCCCGCAGGACCGACAAACTGTCCGACAAAAACACCGTCGATAAACTGGTAAAACCCGAAAACGAGCATTCCGATTATTCCCGGTACAGACAGCTTGAAAAAGAGTACTGACGGTTTTTCGTTTAACAGTTTTTGCTGCCTGTCATTAATCAGGTTCACGATCCCACTCTATATTTTATTCAGAAATCCTACAAGTACCGGTAAAATTCCGCGCCTGCGTCTTCAGTTTGGAATTCTTCGTGATAAGGATGTTCAGGATAGTCTTTTTCAGATCAGGAGGTTCTTCCTGACTTTATCCGGCTTTTTGATTGTTATTGCTATCACAGCCGGCAGCAGAATCAGCGTGCCGAGCATTGTAAATGTCAATGTAAAACAAATAAGAAGGCCGAAATATGCAGTCCCGAGAAAATTTGAGAAAAGCAGAAACATCAGCCCGCCGACGATGGATATCGTTGTATGCATAATCGGCCGACCTGCTTCCAGATGAGTCTGCTCGATTGCTGCCTTCATGTCGCCATTTAAAGCGCTGAAATTTTTCCTGAACTGGATGTTGTAATGAATTGCGTCGTCAACACCTACTCCGATTACGATTGAAGTAACCATCAGTGTTATCATATCAAGCGGGATCTGCATGAATGCCATGAAGATAAAATTGAGCATTAATCCGCATATGAGCGGCAGCAGGGTGAGTCCACCGTATTTGAGGCTCCTGAATGAAATCGCCGATATAATAAAAACCAGGATAATCGCAGAGATTGTAGAAATGGTCTGATCTCTGGTCAGCAGTTCCGACAGGTAAAGATATCTCATATCGACGGACCAAATTTCCGGATTGTACTCCGAAAGGTAGGACTGCACATTTTTATCCATCCTGTTCAGCAGTGATCTGAGGGAATCTTCAGCAAGGATCCTGTTGTTTTTGCTGTTATAGACCTTCATCGATATCGTTACCTGGGAGAAGTCGTCGTTGGCAAGCTGTTCCAGCACCTCATTGTCCTGGGCCGAGTTTCTTAATAATTTAAGATATCGTACAAGAATGTTGATAAGCGCCTTATTTGCCGGAATCTCATCTTCGCCGTTCATTATACTGTTCAGTTTTCTGATAAAGAACGCAGCTGAGGAGATTCCGGTTATATCCGGATCCTTTGCTGCTTCGTTCTCAAAGGCAGAGATGTCCCTGAGTACATTTTGCTGCAGGAAAAAATTTGGCTCATTGCCCGGGGCTGTCAGGGTCAGGTAAAGGGTCTGGTATCCGCCTACATTATCAATGATATAACTGGTTTCATTTACTACGACGTCGTCATCCGGAAAATAGGAGAGGTAATCAGATTGTGCCGGTATTCTTGGATAGGCATAAACTGATAATAAGATGATGACTGCAAAAATTGTGAGTATAAGAAATCGGAATCGGATTACCCACAACCCCAGCTTGCCCATCATCCGGGCAAAAAGTCCTGATGTTACATTATCCCGGTGCTTCGCTGATGGCGGACTGATTTTAAAGAGTACAGCCGGAAGGTAAAATATCGACAGAATCATGGTTGAAAAAATTCCAAAGCTTGTAGCCAGGCCGAATTCTCTCGTCTGTGATAAGGACGTCAGAAGCAGGCTCAGAAAACCGACTATTGTGGTCAGGCAAGCCAGAAGAATCGTCTTGTTTATATGAATTGTTGCGTCCGCTATCCAGCTTTTATCTTCGGCGTCGGGCTGGGATGATCTGTAATACTGGTTCAGGACATGAATTGTATATGAACTTCCTATCGTCAGAACAAGCGGGGGAATTGTCAGGCTGATTATATTTACCTGAAACTTCAGCAGCGCCATGAATCCCAGTGTCCAGACGGTTCCCATCGTGATGACGGACATGGGAAGCAGGAATGAACGTTTGGTTTTAAAGCCGATAAAAAATGAGACCAGCATGAAGATCATGGCCAGTGTGAACAGCTTGAATAAATCCTTCATTATGTACTGGTTGCTGCGATCGGATATCGGTGCGTCACCCGTCGTGTAAACTTTGTAATATTCTTCCAGTTCAGCCTTGATTCCGGCGTAGGCAGCCATAAAGTCATCGGCTTCGTCGGTAAGCGCGCGGCATGGAAAAGCAACGCAGAGTATTTTACCGTTTTCCGATATGAGCGACCCTGTATAGAAAGGATTTCCGATAATATTCTGTTTGAATATCATCAGCTCCTCTTCATTTTCAGGCGCACGCCCCCCGGGAGCCATAGTGTTGATTGACAGTCTTTTTCCGTCTTCGTTAAAGGTGAAGGTGCTGAAAGGATTTATACCTGATTTAATTCCGGGTAATTCTTCGATTTTATATATAGCCTTTTCGAGGGCCTGTAAGGCGTCGATCCGGAACGGGTCGTCGCTTTCAACAGCTATAAGAAAGTACCCGGTTGAGGATGAGTCTGCTCCGTATTTTTTAAGCAGCTGGGTTACTTCGTTATGTTCCGGAATCAGCGTCTCCGGCGACGGATCAATTTCCAGTTTTCTCATTGAGAAGGCGAAAAAAGCTGTGAGTACGAAAGTTATGATAATAACAGTTGTTGAATGCTTAAAAAGTATTCTAAAGAGTTTATTCATTCGTTTTCCCGCAAAGATGATTCTCTCATTCTACCAGTTTTAGTTACAAAATTAAAGCTCAAAGGTTGAATTTTTTGGGTGCATTTGTGCTCTCATGTGCAACGGCGGGGGTATGTAATTTCAGTTTTTTTATTGCATGAAACGGGTGAGAATAATTATACTGTATCATCGGAGGTTTCGATGAAAGCATCCAGAACGGTTCTTTTTGCCCTACTTTTCATTTCTGCAGCATTTTCTCTATCTGCACAGAAACAGCCCGACTGGGGAATTGTTTTCACCGGACCGGAGGATGGTATTGGCAGTGTGCATCCCGAAAGCGTTGAAAAAATTGATTTTCCGGCGACAGTCAAGGCACCGTCTGCGGGTGCATCCGTTGCGGGTGAAGGCAGCTGTCTGTGGCTTGTGGCAGACTTTTCAGCAGAAACATGGAACACCGACGGAGACCTTGTTGTTGATTTTGATGAGGTTTCAGGCCCGGTGGAATTTTATCTTAACGGGAAGCGTCTCGGAAGGTACGGTGTTGTCGGTCCTGATTATTTTATGCAGTCCGGAATTCATGTTAATTTTTCTGTTTCTTCTGATCTGCTGGAGCCCGGCAGTAATATTTTTGCACTGAAAATTTATAGCGATTCGGATCAGTTCCGGATTCAGCGGCCTGTAATCAGCAGGTACACTGAGGTCATAAACGGAATATCACGTCTGTCCTTTTTGAACGGAGGTATATTCATGGCATTCAGCGTTATGGTTCTGTTTATAGGCCTGTACTACCTGTCTTTGTATCTGTTCAATAGAAGGGTAGTAATCAATCTGCTTTTTTCGCTGGCAAATCTGTTTCTCGGTGTTTATTTTGCGCAGATGGGGCTTCCCTACAGGATTCTCCCGTCGCTCGGTTTTTTACTGATTGCAAAGTATTCGCTGTTTCTCTATTTTACATTTCTGACGTTGTTTTTTATCAGTTTCTTTAATGTCTTCAACCGGAAGTGGGTAAAAACTTTTGTTTCTGCGATTGCCGTTATAATGGCTGTTAATTATATTTTCCACCGTTCGAGCTATGCAGTGATTATGAATGCCTTTGATACAGCCCTGCTGCCGGGCGGTGCCGAACTTCTGCTGATGCTTGCAATCGCCGGCTATTCGATGCTGAAAAAAAATACGGATGCTGTTCCGGTTTTTATCGGTGTTCTTGTCGGTTTGGGTTCTGCGGTTTATGATTTTTATTATGCGCTGTCCGGAACCGAGCCGGATTTCTGGCTCCAGGGCTTCGGGATTCTTGTTTTCAATGTGTGCATGTTTGAGATGCTTTCAATTCGCGCTATCCGGGCAGAGAAGCAGCTGAAGGCTTCTGCCGCGCAGATTAGCGAGAATTCTAGGGTTATGGAACAGTTTATCGGTAAAATAGAAACAATATCTCTTTCGGTCGCGGATATGAGCAGTAATCTCGACAACGAAATAGAGGCATCTGCAGGCAGCGTCGAAGAACTTGTGAACGGAACCGGCATCATCTCTGCTTCGGCCGGCGAACAGCTGCAGAATGTTAAAGAAACAGGTCAGAGCCTTGAAGCGCTTCTTGCCTCTTCGGAACAAATCAATCAGGAGCTTAACAGGCAGCAGACCGATGTCAAGGAAACTTCCCATCTGATAACCGAGATGCTTGATAATATTTCGAATATCACAGAAAAGCTGAAAAAGACATCCGATTTTACGGAGGAACTGGGACAGCTTACGGCAAGGGGTGAGCATGCGGTTACAAAGTCTGCTGATACTGTTTCGGCGATCCATGAAGATTCAAAAAACATTTACCAGATTTTGTCCTCGATCACCGACATTTCGGAACAGACCAACCTGCTTGCAATGAATGCCGCTATAGAAGCGGCCCATGCCGGAAAGGCCGGGGCCGGGTTTGCAGTTGTAGCCGGAGAAATCAGGAGTCTTGCGGTCAATACCGCCGGGCGCACACGCGAAACTGTTGAACAGATTGATAATATTGTATCAAGTATTAAAGAGGCGTATGAGTCGAACCTTGAGGTAAAAGACCTCCTGCTGCACATCGGAGCCAATACAAAGACAGCGGTTGAACAGGTTAAATCCGTATATCTGGCGATTGAGGAACAGCGAACTGCGGGCAGGGCTGTTCTTGCAACGATAGAGTCCCTGAATAAGGCTTCGGAAGGAATAAAGGTCGAAACCGGGAAGCAGCAACTTAAAAGTCACGATATGGAACTGAAGCAGAATAATCTCAGAATTATCAGCGACAGGGTCTATCAGAGTGTCGGAAAGATGTCGGAGGCGAACGCCAAGATAATCTCCGCGCTTGAAAAGGTCAGGCGGATCTCAGCCGGAACCAATGCCGAAGCTGTCAGGCTTAAGGAAATGCTTGCTGATTCCGGCCGGAATCCCTAATCGGTTTTCGAACTTTTTATGCCGAACTTCAGAAACCGAAAGAGAATATACTCCCGAGCGGGCTGAAGATTCCGCTGCCGCCAATATTGGGTGCAAGGTTTGTTGTGTCCAGGCCTTTTGCACCGCTGAGGTATCTGACTGTATCTGCTCTTTGCTTATCTACGGCTCCAAGGTCTATCAGTTTAAGAGCCTTGCCTTTTATTGTAACCTTCTCTGTGGTTACAATTCCCTGGGTAATTGCGTAGTAAGTTGATGTAATGTAGATGCCGTCGGCTCCGATGGATTTAATCGCGTCGTATGCTGCGTACCGGACCCCGGCGTTATCAGAACCTGTTCCGAAAATTCCTGTAAGGTCTGCCGCCGGGGAGTCTCCCAACGGGATAATACCGAAAAGCTTTGAAAATTCAGCCGTACCCTCGACATCTCCGATGATCTCGTATCCTACCTCAGTTGGTCTCGACCACATAACATTTGCTTCCGTCACCAGGGTGGCATCTCCCCTCATGGAAATATTTTTGTCGTAGGTTGTTGAACATGAAATGATCAGAAACAATCCGGCAGAAAGGATAATCAGGATTAAAAGCTTTCTCATTTTTATTCTCCTTTTTTATATTAAGGTTAATTTATGATAACTTGATATTCAGGGGACTTCAATAATTATTTAAGCGGCTTTCGCTGCAAAAAAAACGCCGAGATTGATAAAAAAAAATCAATATGCTAAAATATCCAGATAAAATTCATGAGGTAGAAGATTGAGTGATAATGAATTGCTGAAAAACAGTGCTCCACTGCCGTCGGTAAGAAGGCTTCCTCTGTACCTGACGGTTCTTGAAGAGTTTGAACGTGAAGGAAAGGAGTGGATTTCCACGACGGATTTCTCGGAAGTTCTTTTTTTGAAGCCTATCCAGGTCAGGAAGGATTTGGCTCATACAGGGATCATCGGTAAACCCAAAAAAGGGTTTAAGGTAACTGAACTTATTTCTACCATATATAATTTTTTGGGATGGAATAATCTTACGGAAGCCTTTCTTGTCGGCGCCGGTGCGCTTGGTTCTGCGCTTCTGGGCTATAGCGGTTTTCAGCGGCATGGACTGAATATTGTTGCTGCATTTGACGTTTCGGTTAACGTCATAGGTAAAAGCATCCACGGGAAAGAAATCCTCTCAATCGAAAAACTCCCTGATTTGGCGCGCAGGATGCATGTGCGGCTCGGAATAATTACCGTTCCTGCAGCAAGGGCCCAGGAAGCTGCTGACTGCCTTGTCAGTGCAGGGATCAGCGGTATCTGGAACTTCTCTCCGAGCAAGCTTCATGTGCCGCCCAATGTTGTTGTTCAAAGAGAGGACCTGTCTTCGGGACTGGCTGTTCTGTCTGTAAAGCTCGGCAGGTTTGACTGATTTTCGGCTGTCGGCACGTTTTAAATATCAAAAAGTAAAAAATAAATATATAGTCATTATTATGAAAACTCATTTTGCGGACGGCTTACTGCCGTGAACATTCTTATTTTTGCTTCTGTTTTTGTATCATCACTGCTGTTGGATTTACTTGTCGGCGAGTACCCGTCTCCGATACACCCCGTTGTCTGGATGGGCAATTTTATAAAAAGACGGCAATCGGCAGCTGATCGTATTTCCGGCAATTTACATAGGTTTATAGCAGGTACAGTGCTTGTTCTTTCAGGCATTGTCGTATTTGCCGCAGTTCCTCTTGCCTTTATGTTTCTGCTGTTTGCTGTCGATGCTCCTGCAGCGGCGGTTGTTATCTTCGCAGCAGTCAATGTTTTTATATTCAAGGCTGCTTTCAGCCTTTCGGCATTATGGAAAGCTGCTTCCTCGGTTGATTCGGCTCTTGCTTCATCTGATATAACGAAGGCCAGGGAATTGACTGCCTACCATCTTGTAAGCCGTAATACTGCCGAACTTGACGAGCGTGAATTATCTGCCGCGGTAATTGAATCGGTAGCAGAGAACTTTACCGATTCTGTTATATCGCCGTGGTTTTATTTTCTGATCGGAGGGCCGGCTGCAGCTGCGGTATACCGGTTTGTAAATACATGTGATTCGATGATCGGTTATCACGATGAACGGTACGAGTGGTTCGGAAAATTTGCCGCAAGGCTTGATGATGTCCTGAATTTTATTCCGGCCCGTTTGGCAGGATTTTTGATCGTATGCGCTGCTGCATTAAGCCGCGGAGTTTCGGGCAAAAGATCGTTGAGCGTAATGCTCGACGAGCGGCGGGTAACTGCAAGTCCGAATGCCGGATGGACTATGTCGGCTGCTGCCGGTGCACTTGGAGTGAAGCTGGTAAAGAAGGGCTGCTATTCAATTGACGGGGGAACGGAACTGCCTGTTCAGGGTGATATTGCCGTCGCGCTGGTGAAAACCGCATCGTCTTTGGCTGCGGTTTTTGTCGCAGCTGTTATTATCTTATGTTCCGGGATGTTTATATGAGAAAAGATTTTACAAGCAGGTACAGCGCACTGAAATCTCCTGAGCACGGGGGCGCCTCATTACCTTCGGGGTTGATTGACTTCAGTATTTCGGTCAATCCGTTTCCGCTTCCTTCTTCAGCGGCAGCCGCCTACACTGAGGCCTGGAGCGGAATAGGGCTGTATCCAGATACCGAATGCTGCGAGCTTAAAAGGGCTGCCGAAAAGCATTTGAATCTGTGTCCCGAAGAGCTCGTCGTTACAAACGGTTCGGCCGAGGCGTTCCATTTAATAGCATCAGCAATGCTGGAACCCGGCTGCAGATCTCTTGTTCTATCACCCGGCTACAGTGATTACGCGCATGTGTCCAAGCTTGCCGGGGCCGAAGTTGTAACACACCGGCTGTTGCCGGACGACGGATTCCGGGTGCGGCCGGATCGCCTGCTTGCCGAAATCCGTTATTTTCAGCCGGAGGTCACCTGGTTCTGCAGTCCGAACAATCCTACAGGCGTCACAATCGAAGACAGGCTGATCGAAAAGGCGGCCGATGCTGCTGCTGAATACGGCGGAACGCTCGTTATCGATCGGGCATATGATGCGTATTCCGGGGACAGCTTCGGTGAAAGCAACGGATTTGGGAAGCATGGTAATATTCTAACGGTCAGATCACTTACCAAGGATTTTGGAATACCGGGGCTTCGTCTCGGATGGGTTCAGGCTCCCCGGAATATTGCCGGTATTCTTCAGCTGGCAAAACCATGCTGGAGCGTTAATTTTCCGGCCCAGGCAGTGGGTGCAGCGCTCCTTGGTGAGCTCGATTATTTTAAGG